>NZ_JACNME010000020.1 GCF_014270065.1 Quadrisphaera sp. RL12-1S
CGAGCAGCGTCCACAGTTCGTCGCTGATCGAGTCCATGGCGGGGGAAGGCGCCTTGGACGGCATGCCTCAGCAGGTTGCTCCGAGCCCCACAAGATCGCTACCGGACATCTGCAACGTCTTCTAAGCCGAGGTCGATGAAGGTCTACGTCCGGGCACCACCACCGACGAAGCGCAACGGATCGCCAAGCTCGAGCTGAAGCTGGGGCTGTGGACTCAGGCGCACGCCGGCCGCGATGTCGCCGGCGTCGTGGCGCGCTCGGACAAGGGCGCCCAGTACGTCGCGATTCGCTACATCCAGCGCCTGACCGAGGCCAGCGCCGACGCGTCGGTCGGGTCCACCGGCGACTCGTATGACAACGCCCTGGCTGAGGCGTTCAACTCGCTGTTCAAGGCCGAGCTGGTCCGTCACCGGGGCCCGTGGAAGGGAACCGACGACCTGGAGATCGCGGTGGCGGAGTACGTCGACTGCGTCAACCAGCGACGTCTACACGGCGAACTGGGCCTGGTCCCGCCGGTGAAGTTCGAGGCCAATTACTACGCCAGCACCGCTGGCATCCGCGTTCCGGCTACCGTCGAGGCGTTAGTTTCGAGTCTCTGACAGAGACAGACCGTAGCCCGGCGGCGTCAGCGACTGGCCGCCGTACCCGGCGTGGGACTGCACCAGCCCTATGGGGTCGGCAGCCCGGGCTGGCCGGGCTGCTGCTGGCCGGAAACGGCCGGCGGGCGGTCGAAGGCGTCGTCGTTGCTCATGTGCTCCGACTCGCACGCCGCGACCTACACGGCCGACGGCTCCTCCCCCACGGTAGAGCTCAGGTGGCGCGCAGCGGCCCGCGCTGAGCCGCTCGTCGTCACCCTCCGTCACCTCCGCCGGGGGACGGGCGATGCGCCAGCGGCAGGGAGCGTCATCGCTCCACCTCGAGCCGTCGGGCAGGGTGGCGCCGTGCCTGCGAAGCGCTCCCACCGCCCGGCTCCGAGGCGCCGCCGCACCGCGCCGGTGCGCCCTTCCTCGCTGGTCACCCCGCTGGAGAAGTTCACGTCCTTGCACGACGAGGTGCAGACCTGGCTGGTCGAGACGGCACCTGACCTGGGCGCCGACGAGCTGCAGTCGATCCACCGGGACATGGCCCTCACCGTCAGGCTGGCCCAGGAGGCCGCGGGGCTGACCCGCCTCGGTGCGTGGACCATCGAGCACGTCCAGGCCCTGGTCGCGGCGGCCTCCCACGTGGAGGGGCGGCTCATCGAGGACGCCGGTGGCGCTGGCGCCGCCGGCGTCGACCCCGCGGTCGCTGACCTCACCGAGCGCGTCGTCGCCGCGCTGGGCCCGCTCGCGGCGTTCCTCGTGAGCACCGACCGCTGGAGCGGCAGACAGGAAGACCTCGACGACGTGCACGCCCTGCTCGACCACCTCTCCCCCGCGACCGCGCAGGCACGGGCGCTCGCCGAGGTGCTCGACCGCCCCGACGACCCCGCCGCGCAGGCCGCCGAGGCCGCAGCGCTCACGGAACGGCCTGCATCGTGGGTGGAGGAAGTCCTCACCCGAGCGCTCGACGAGATCAGGATCCCCCCCCCGTTCCGTTAGCACGGAACCGGGCTGTACTCATGGCTGTCGCGCCTCCGTCGTGTCGCTGCCGCCCGCGGTGCTGCGGGGTTCGCTGGTCAGGTCCGCCGAGGCCACAACGCGGCGCAGCCCGTCAACGACATCGGCGGGGGCTCCCCCACCGACGGTGCCGACGCAAGTGAGGGTGGTCCCGCCATCTCGGGGCACCAGCAGCCGGTAGACGGTGACCTGCGCGCCGCCCTCAGCACCTCGATGGGCCACCTCGAGCACCTGCTCCTCGCGACCGTCTGCGGTGTCCCGACGCCCCTCGAACGCCGTGGTCGCCTCCAGCAGGCCCGCAGCCCCCAGGCGCAGCGCGTCCCAGGCGGCATCTGCCGAGTCGGCGGTGTCGAGCGCCACCTGCACGCTCGGGGCCATGACGCCGTCTGCCGGCTCCGGGCCGACCACGAGGAGCACGAAGCCGGAGGCCTGCAGCTCCCCCCACGTCGGCGGGACGTCGGCGGTGACCACCAGCGGCGTCCCCGTGATCATGCGGGTGAGTCTCATCGGATCCCCTTCCAGAAACGTGCTGCGCCCTCGGCGACGTCGTCGGCGAGCTCGGTCGGATCCACGCTGACGTCGACAGCGCCACCAGCGCCCAGCCCGATCGCCGCTCCCACGTTGGCCCTGAACCCGACCTTGTGCGCCGTGAGCGACAGGCCCGCGTCGGCCTGGGCCCCGGCACCAGCGTGCCCCTGCACCTGGGCGTCCACCGTCAGGGGGCCGAACTTGGTGCCCAGCCCGGCGGTGACCGTGGCCATGACGCCGGCCTCGGCCTTGGCGTTGAGGTCGGCCCCCTTCGGTCCCACCTGCACCTTCCCGCCGGCGTCGGCGTAGGCCTTGAGCTCACCGGCCACCCGGGCGTGGGCGTTGACCGCGTCGGTGCCGACACGACCGGCGGCGGACGCGCTCACGGCCGCTACCACCCCGACGCCTGCGGCGGCCGCGAGACCGTCTGAGGAGAGCTTCGCTGAGGCGTCAGCGGTGACCGAGGCCTCTGCTAGGGCCGCGGCGTCGTACTGGAACAGGCCGTCGGCCGTGGCTCCGTGGTGAGAGGCCTCGACGTGCCCCTCCACGCCGGTGTGCGCCTCGCCCAGCCCGAGCTGCGGGCTGAGGTGCACGGCCTCCACCAGGGTGTCGACGTCTCCCTGCCAGTGCAGGAACTCCGACAGCAGGTGCGGATCACGTGCCAGCTCGGTCAGCAGCGCGCGGGTGGTGTTCGAGGCGCCGTCCAGGCGCTCCAGCACGGTGAAGAGACCCGGGGGGAAGAACCGGTCGGAGTAGGCGAGGTCTGGTCGCTCGACAACGCCGCGCAGCAGAGGACCGAGGACCGAACGGCCAGCTGCGCCCAGGAGGAGGCCGTCTCCAAAACCCCCTCCTGCGCCCGTGCTGCCGCCGGAGGAGCTGGCGCGCTCCTGCTCGTCGGCGTTGCGCCGCAGCGTGCGGGCCGCCTCCTCCAGCAGGCCGACGGCGGATCGGAGCGCCACGAGGTCCGTGCCGTTGAAGCGGCGCCGGTAGTCGTCGGCGCGCTGCCCGGTCCACGGGGCCGCCGCCAGCGACGCCCGGACCCCCTCCCCCAGGGTCCGGACGCGCTGGGCGCCCAGGTCCAGCTGGCGGGCGAGGTCGCGCAGCTGCGCGACATCAGCTCCGGTCAGGTTCCCTGCCACGCCCCGCCCCTCCCCTCGTCACGCTGCGCGGTGTTCTGCGGTGTGCTGGCCGGCCGCCTCAGCGGCCCGAGACGTCGCGCTGCTCGCGGGCGTTGCGGGAGGCGGCCTGGCTGGCCTGGTTCAGGCCGTCGACCACGCGCTGCAGCGCGGTGCGGTGGGTGCCGTTCCACTCGTTGAGGAACTGCTGCTGGTCGTTGCCGACCCACTCGGCGCTCTGCAGCAGGCTGGAGAGCTTGGCGGACAGCTGCTGGATCTGCTGACCGGCGTCGCTCAGCTGACGCGCGACACCCTCGACCTGCTCCACGTTCATGCCGACCATCGCCATGGCTGCCTCCTTCATCAGGCCCCGAGCGCTGTGCCCGGGGGCTCCTCCCCGGCTGTTCCGGGGTGGTGGGTGAACTCCACCGCAGCGGCGCTGCGGCGTCGATGGGGACAACTCCCCGCCGTCGAGAAGAGCCCTGCGAGCAGCAGTTTCAGGTGCGCTGCACCGTGATGACCACGCCCCCGAGGGAGAGCTGGTCCCCGGTGCGCAGCTCGGTGCGGTCCTCCGGGACCAGCCGACGGGGCGGCTCGCCGGCCCGGACCAGCTGCGTGCCGTTCGTAGAGCCACGATCGACGGCCCACAGCGCCCCGCCCTCGGGGCGCAGCAGCAGGTGGGTCTTGGACACGAGCCGGTCTCCGTCGCGGACAGGCACCAGAGCGGCCGCGTCCTCCCCGCCTCGCGGCGCCGGGTCTCGCCCCAGCAGGGTGGCCTTGTCGACGACGACGGCGGTGCCGTCGGCGAGCACCACCCGCCAGCCTCCGACGGAGGGCGGGGTCGACGGGCGCCGCACGTAGCGCGTGACGTCCTCGTCGTCATCCTCGGCCTCAGGGGCTGTGGAGGTCGACGCAGCGGCGGCCGCCCCGCCTGCAGCCGGCGCGGACGGCGACGGCGGCGACGACGGCCCAGGTGGTGCCGGTGGCACCGGTGGCGCGGAGGAGCCGGGCACGCCGGTGATGAGCCCCGTGGTCGGCGGTGGCGGGGCTGGCGCAGGAGCGGGCGCACGATGCGGAGGTGGCGGCGCGAGCCGCGGGGCCGACGACGACTCGCTCGAAGCTCGCGGCGCGGGCGCCACCGGGGCAGCCGGGCCCGGGGCGCTGACCGGCACCGGACGGTCCAGCGGCTGGCCGAACGGCCGCGCCTGATCCGGCGCCGCGTCGGATGGGTCCGGCGGGCCGGAGACGGCCCGCTCGTCGACGACGATGCTGTCGAAGGCCTGGTCGTGCCACATGCGGCCGCCACGGCTGGGATCCCGCGCTACGAGGACGATCATGATGATCGTGGCGATGCCGAACGTCAGGCCACCGATGAGCCCGAGGACGAACACCCGGCCGAAGGCCTGTCCCGTCGTGAGGTTCTCCCCGCTGCTGACGCGCGCGACACGCAGTCCCAGCAGCCTCTTGCCGGGGCTGGCACTGCGCGACTCCATGACGGCCAGGGCCACCGACCACGCCAGGCCGCCGAAGAGGTAGACGAAGATCACGATGACGCTGCCGGCGCCCGAGACGGCTCCCGCGCCCGCCTGCTCGCCCAGGGCGATCACGAGCAGCCCGAGGAAGAACACCACGAGCACCGCCACCACTCCGATGGCGGTGTTGATGAGGTAGGCGCCGATGCGGCGGTCCAGCGGGGCGGGAACCGGCTGTGGCGGGTGCAGACCGAACGACATCACGACACCTCCGGGAGAGCGACCTGCACCCGCACGGCAGCGCCGCGGGAGACGAGCAGCCCGCGCCCGGGCGGGAACTCCGCCCGGGCCACGCGGGGGAAGGCGGTGCGGAAGACGGCGTCGCCGTCCACCTGGTCCGGCTGCAGCACCACGCCGCGCCGCCCGGCGCGCACGGCGGTCAGCAGCGGGCCCCACTGGGTCAGTGCGCTGGTCTCGCCGTCCACCAGCAGCGTGTGGCCGCCGCGGAGGCAGGCAGCGACGAGGTCCACCAGGGCGGTCTCAGCCAGACCGCCGACGTGCAGCGGAGCGTCCTCGACCACCACGAGGTGCGGGGCGGGTGCGTTGCCAGGGCGGCCCAGCTCGTCGAGCACTCGGCGGGCGGCCTCGTCCACCGCTTCGGGGCCTACGGCGCGGGAGGTCCACGCGAGCAGACCGGTCAGCGACGACGGGTCTGCGCTGAGCAGGTGCGTGCGCACCTGCGGGCACCAGCGCTGCACGCTGCGCGCCAGGGAGGCCAGTGCGGTGGTGCGTCCGCTGGCGGGCGGTCCCGCCACGACGAACACCCCGCGCGGGTCGAAGCCCACGGGCGCGAGCCCGTCGTCCTCCACGCCCAGCACCGGCAGGCCGCCCACCGCCACGGGCAGGTCGGCCAGCGGCACCCGCTCGGGCAAGCGTCCCACCGGCTCAGCCACCGCACCGGGGCGGCGCGCCACGCTCGTGGCCAACGCACGCAGGGCCTCGCTCTGGTGGCGCACGCTGCGCGAGCCCCCGAGAACCGCCACCTGCACCTCGCGCCCGTCCAGTACGCCGCGACCGGGCGGTGAGGCGGCACCGAGCACGTCCTTGGGCACGTCGACGAGGGCGTAGTCGTCCTCGGAGGCCAGGCGCAGCACCAGGCGGCGCTGCACGGACGAGGCCAGCGCCGGTGGGATGCCACCGGGTCGGTCGTTGCTCACCGCCAGGTGCACGCCCACCGCCCGCCCGTCGCTGGCCACCTGCAGCAGCGCGGTGAACCACGGCGCGCCGCGGCCCACCTCGTAGGCCTCGCGGAACGCGCCCAGCCCGTCGAGGAGCACCAGCACGCGCGGTTCCTCGGGGGCTCCGGCCAGCTCGCGGTACTCGGTGATGGTGGAGGCGCGCGCTGCCGCGTACCGCCGACCCCGCTCCTCCACCAGGGCGCGCAGGCGCGCCAGGAGGCGCACCACGCGCTCGCCGTCGTCCCCGGAGACCACCGACCCCACGTGCGGCAGCCCCTCCAGGATCGCCAGGCCACCCCCGGCGAAGTCGAGGGCGTGCACGTGCACCGGCCCGCCGCGCGGGGTGATGGCCGCCGCCACCGCCAGCGTGCGCAGCGCGGTGCTCTTGCCGGAGCCGCCCGTGCCCAGCACCAACAGGTTGCCCTCGGAGTCGGGGTGGAAGGCCACCGGCAGCTGCCGCTGGTGGTCGGGGTCGTCGGCCATGCCTAGCACCAGCTCGCGGTCGTGGCGCTGACGCAGGTCCGCCAGGTCGTACCCGTCACCCAGCGGCTCCAGCCAGGGGCGGCGCGGTGTCGGCAGCTCGGCCAGCTGCGCGGCCGTCTGCAGTGCGCCCACCAGGCGCGTGACATCGGTGGGGCCGTCGTCGTCGTCAGCGGTCGAGGAGGACGCCGACGGCCAGGGCCGCCCCCCGGCGCCCAGCCCCTCCACCGAGACCTCCGCGGCCGCGGGGCGCCCGCTGCCCGAGCGGCCACCGGCGTAGGCCGCCTGGAAGGGCGTGAGGCTGGTGGGCCCGCTGCGGGCCAGGGCGCGGCCTGGCACCGACGGGTCGATCTCGGCGGCGGCGGGGTCGCCCACCACGTCGTCGGAGTCTTCGGCGTCGGCCAGGCGCAGGGCGATCCGCAGCGCCGTGTTGGCCCGCAGGCTGCCGGTGATGACGCCGGCGGGGCGCTGCGTGGCCAGCACCAGGTGCAAGCCGAGGGAGCGGCCGCGCTGGGCGACGTCGACCACGCCGTCGACGAACTCCGGCACCTCCCCCGCCAGCGCCGCGAACTCGTCCACCACGATCACCAGGCTCGTTGGGGTGGCGGGGTCGCCGCTGCGCTCCATGGTCAGCAGGTCCTTGTGACCACCGGCCGCCAGCACGCGCTCGCGGTGGCGCAGCTCGGCGCGCAGCGACGTCAGCGCCCGCCGCACGAGGTGCGGGGTGAGGTCGGTGACCAGTCCCACCGCGTGCGGCAGCTCGGTGCACGCACCGAACGCCGAGCCGCCCTTGTAGTCCACGAAGAGGAACGTCAGCCGCTGCGGGGAGTGCCCCGCGGCCAGGGCCAGCACCCACGACTGGAGGAACTCGCTCTTGCCCGACCCGGTGGTGCCGCCCACCAGCGCGTGCGGCCCGTGCAGGCGCAGGTCCAGCACGAACGGCTCCAGCGCAGTGAGCCCGACCGCGGCGCGCAGCCCGTCACCGCGCGCCTCGCCCCACCGCTCGAGCGCGGCCTGCGGGTCGAGCGCGGCCGCACCGCCGAGCAGGTCGAGCAGCGCGGTGGAGCGGGGCAGGTCGCTGCCGTCATCGATGCGGGCGCCGGAGTCGACCACGGGCGCCAACCGGCGCGCGAAGGCCTCCGCGACCTCCGCCGTCACCGTCTCGCAGGCCACCGGGTCCACCCGGGTGCCGGTGCGCGGCAGCTGCGCGGAGGCACTGCCGTCAGGGCGCACGGCGACCACCGCCCGGCACGCCGACGGCAGCGCCTCCACCTCGGCGGCGCACCACAGGACGACGATGCCCACCGCCGACCCGCTCTCGGCCAGCTGCACCAGACGGCTGCGCTCGACAGGCGAGTCGCGGCCGACCACGAGCAGCACCGCGGGCAGCGGGCCGTGGTGCTCGTCGGGCTGCTGGACGGACTGCCGAGGACGGGCGGCGCCCGGCTCAGCAGCGCCGGCGCGCAGCTCCACCAGCTGCTCCAGGCGAGCTACGAGCGCGGCTCCGTCAGCGGCCCCGGCCGCGAGGTGGGCGGCGGTGGACCCGCCGAGCGGCGAGGCCGCCGAGCTGGTGTGCGGCAGCCAGCGCAGCCAGCTCCAGGCGGCAGCGCCGGCCGCACCGGTGGTGGCGGTCACCACCACCTCGGCCGGGGAGTGCAGCGCGACGAGCTGCACCACGAGGGCGCGGGCGGTGCCGTCGGCGTGCTCGCCGCGCCCGGCGACGCCCACCACGCCCGCCGGCGCATGGGCGGTGCTGTCCGCGGCGGTGAGCAGGGGCACCACCACGGGCACGCCGGTGAGGGTGGCGCGGCGCTCGACCAGCTCGGCCACGGCCCGCAGGTGTTCGGGACGGCCGCGCACCCCGGAGGAGACCGCCACGTGGTGGCGTGCGGGCGCAGCACCCAGGCCCAACCGCAGGGCCAGGAAGCGCGCGGAGTCGGGACGTCGGCACCACAGCAGCGGCTGGAGCCGGTAGGCCGCGGCCACCGCGTCCGCCGTGGAGGGCGCCTCGGCCAGCCGGTCCTGGCGCTCCTGCTCCTGCAGGTGGCCGAGTTGCTCGTCGAGGGCCGCCAGCGCGGCGGTGAACGCAGCCGCCTCCTGCCGCTCCTGGCGGCGGCCCGCAAGGCGCTGGTCGAGCCAGACCGCCACCGCGAGCACGGGGCTGAGCAGCACGAACACGAGCGAGAGCAGGGAGCCGGTCACCACCAGCAGCACCACGCCGGCCACCAGAGGGGCGAGCATCGCGAGCAGCGGCAGCGGGTAGGGCTGCACAGCACCGGGGGGCTCGGGCGGCTCCAGCGCGGCACCCGTCGGGGGCTTCTCGGACACCGGCGACCTCACGAAGGCGACGGAGGTGCTGCCGTCCTCGCGAGCACCCGAGCGTGGCAGCAGCCGCACCGACAGCTGCGTCTCGCCGACCACCACGACATCGGAGGGGCTCAGGACGGCGCGCCCCACGGGCCCTCCGCCCACAGCGGTGCCGTTGGCGGAGCCCAGGTCCACCACCTCGGCCACCTCGCCCACCACGAGGCGGGCGTGCCGCTTGGAGGCGAGCGGGTCGTCCACCACCACGTCGCAGCGCGGGTCGCGCCCGATCACGGCGGTGCCGGCGGGCAGCTCCACCTGCCGGCCCGCGTGCGGGCCGGTGAGCACGGTGAGCACCGCGGCGGTGGGCCCGCGGTCAGCCCGGGGGTCGGCCCAGGACCGGCCGGCGGTGGTGGCCGAGACGGTGGCCCCGGAGGCCAAGGGGGCCTCGGCGAGAGGCTGAGACGGGTCGAGCACGAGGTCGGGCAGACCCCCGTCGGCGTGGCGGCGCAGCGTGAGGCTGCTCGTAGCGGCGGGACTGCTGGGGCCACCCGCGTCGAGGGCTGCTGCGACGTCGTGCACGGTAGCCACCACGTCGGCCGCCACGAGCACGTCCTGCGGCGCGCCGCCACGGTCCACCCAGGTCAGCTTGAGCCTCACCTCAGCTCCACCGGTCCCCTCACCGCCGGCGCCACAGGCTGCGGGGCGTCACGCGCGCCCACAGGCGGCGGCGCCGGCTGGTGCC
Source organism: Quadrisphaera sp. RL12-1S (assembly GCF_014270065.1). Lineage (NCBI taxonomy): Bacteria > Bacillati > Actinomycetota > Actinomycetes > Kineosporiales > Kineosporiaceae > Quadrisphaera > Quadrisphaera oryzae. Next base: position 9,481 of record NZ_JACNME010000020.1, read on the forward strand.
GGCGCGCAGGTGCCCGAGCAGTTCATCGAGCTCCGACCAGGTGCCGGTGACCTCCGGCTCGCTGGGCTGCCTCGGGGCGAACGCCCCGGCGTCCACGCGCTCGGCCAGGGCGGTGGCGGCGGCACGCTGCTCGGGCGGCAGCACCGCGGCCGCCTCGCGGCGGGTCGCCCGGACCGGTGGTGCCGCGCCGAGGTCGCGTGCGGTGTCCACCAGCTCTTCCCAGGCACCCACCATCCGCTGCGCGCCGTCGCCGCGGGTGCGGCGGCGGCGCTGGCGCAGCGCCTTGGTCAGCACCAGGCCGCCCGACAGCAGCACCACGAGGAGCACGGGCGCGCCCCCGGCGGCGATGCTCCCCCACGGGAGGCCACCGGCGCTGCGGTCGCGGTCGGGCTGGTCGGTGTCGGTGGAGCGCGCCTGCGGCTGCTGCGGCTGGGGAGCCGGCTCCTGCTGGGGCTGCACCTGCGGCTCAGGCACCGAGCGCGGCCGGGCGGACTGCGGCTGCGGCACGCGGCTCGGGTCGGGTGTCGCGTCGACCGCCACCCACCCCACGCCCTGCACGTCCACCTCGGTCCAGGCGCGCACGTCACCGCCGGTCACCGTCACCGCACCACCACCGCCCCCTCGTCCGCCGGCGGCCTGCGGCGCGAAACCCATGACCACCCGCGACGACAGGCCGACCTGCCGGGCCGCGAGCGCCATGAGGGCCGCGTACTGCTCGTCGTCGCCGATCATCTGGTCCGACGCCAGCATCGAGGCGAGCCGGCCAGCGCCGTGGCCGGCGCGCGAGGCGGCGTCTCCCTCCAGACCGTGGCTGAAGAAGCCCTGCTGGAGCGCCGTTGCGAGGCCCTGCGCGCGCTGCGCCGCCGAACCGTCGCCGGCGTGCTCGGCGGCGAAGGCCCCCACGCCGGTGGGCACGGTGGCCGGGGCGGGCAGCGCGGTGGTGGCCGCAGGCGCGGTGGCGGCGCGCGGGTCGGCCAGCAGCTGGGTGAGGGTGATGGCGGTCACCGGCTCGGCCCGGACGGTGTACCCGTCGCCCGGGGCCAGGCCGGCCGACGTCACGGCGACCTGGGCGGCGGAGTCGTAGTGCAGCCCCTGCTGGAGGGCGGCGGCGCGGGGACCGGTGAAGCGCACATCGGTGACGTCACCGGTGGTGGGCAGCCAGACGCCGGAGTAGCCGCGGTCGACCACGCCCAGCCGCACGGTCGCGCCCGAGGGCGCCTCCCCCGCCAGCGGCACCCAGCGCCCCGACCCCGGCGACGGCGCGGACCCGGCGACGTCCCACACCGTGCCGTCGTAGGCGTCCATGACCGCCAGCCGCAGCCGCGCGCCCTGCGGCAGCCCGGTGACCTCGAAGACCGTCTGGTCGCGCAGGTCCTTGACGTAGTGGCGGTAGGCCGCCAGCGGGCTGGGGTAGGAGGCCGGGTCGAACGGCGGGGTGAGGGCGTCACGCAGCACGAGGCGCGGGGTGCTCGCGCCGACCGCCGGAGCCGCGAGCACCCCGCCCACCGCGCCGAGGGCGAGCAGCGCCGCAGCACCGACCGGGCGTCTCCACGACCGCGCGGCAGGGGCGGCCGGGGTGCCGGCGGGTGACGAGCTGCGGTCGCGCCGCCAGGAGGCCCACGCCAGCGACCCGACCACCAGCGCCGCACCGCGCAGCGCCGGCGCGAGCGGCTGGTCAGTGCCAAGCAGCGCCGTGACCACCAGCACCGCGGGCGCGGGCAGCAGCGCCACCCACCAGGCGCGGCGCTGCTGCACCCCCGCGGTCACCACGGCCCCGGCCACCAGTGCCACCACGAGGGGCGCCACGAGCACCGCGCCGCTGCCCGCCCCGGGTTGCACGGGCGCGGGCAGAGTGAGCAGCTCCTTCCAGCTGCGCAGCGCACCAGCGAGCACCGCCACCGTGCTGGACGGCGTGGGCAGCACCCCGGCGAGCGCCCGGCCCGGCACCGCTGCGGCCGGTCCTGCGACCAGCAGGACGACGACGGCGGCGGCGCTGGTCAGCAGCACCGGCCAGCGCCAGCGCACCGCGGCGAGGCCCAGGGCGGCGCCGAGCGCCGCGCCGGCGGCCACCACCGCCACCCAGCGCAGGCCGTCGAGCACGCCGACCCAGCCGAGGCTGGCCACGCCGACCAGCCCCAGGACGGCGGCGACGTCTGCGACCAGGCGCAGCGCCGGGTGGGGCTGCACGCTCACAGGGACGCCGCCCGGGCTGCCCGAGGCAGAGCCAAGAGGTCCGTCAGGCCCACGACCGCCAGGCGCCCGCTGGCGCTGACCCCGGCGAGGGCTGACGGCTGCTGCGCGGGGATCCGTGCGCCTTCGCCGCCGAGCGCACGCACCACGACCACCGGAACGTCGACCGGAAGCGCCCGGGCGCCCCGCTGCACCTGCGCCAGCGCTCCGTGGGCGCCGGTCAGCACCACGGTCCCGCTCGCGCCGGACCGGCGGGCGGCGTCGCGCAGCAGCACCGCGACACCACCCGCGTCGTCGTCGGCCTTCTGGGAGCGGTGGGCGAGGGCGTTGTCGTCGAGGGCCGGCAGGTCCGCGAGGGAGTCGAGGAGGGCGCGCGGGGTGGCGGTCGGCAGCGGCCCCCGCGTGGTGAGCACAGTGGTGCGCTGCTCGGAGCGCATCGCTGAGAGCGCCCACGAGCCCGCCGCGCTGATGGCCAGCTCCAGCTCCGCCGCGCTGGCGTAGTCCGCCGGGGCCGTGGAGAGGACGACGACGACGTGCGCGCGGCGCGACTCGTCGTACTGGCGCACCACCAGCTCGCCCGTGCGCGCCGACGTGCGCCAGTGCACGTGGCGGCGGTCGTCGCCGGGCACGTACTGGCGCAGGGCGTGGAAGGCGATGTCACTGGAGGTGAGGGAGCCGCTGGCCGCGCCGTCGAGGTCGGGGCTGCGCCCGGTGGCGGGCAGGTCGAGGCGCACCGTGCGCGGGTGCACGCGCACGCTCTGCGGGGCAGTCCAGCGGACAGTGCGCCGCAGCAGGCCGAGCGGATCGCCGCGCACCGAGCTCACCGGGCCCACCACCACCACGCCGCGGCGGTCTGTGGGCAGCAGGAAGCCCTCCTCGTGCACCTGGCCGGGTGCCAGCGAAGGCAGGGGGAAGCTGGCCGTCAGGTCACCGACGGGCAGGTCGATGCGCGCGGGCAGCAGCCGGTGGCGGGCGGCGCACGTGATCCGCAGCTCGCCGATCGCCCGCTCGCCGACCACGACGCGGTCGGCGTGGACGACCACCTCGACGCGGTAGTCGGAGCGGCCGAGCGTGAAGAGCCCGGCGACGACGAGCACGGCCGCGCCGGCCAACGCCCCGGCGCGCAGCTCCACCCAGCCGGTCGGGCCAGCGGCCGCAGTGAGGACCGCGGTGGCGGCGAGCAGGGCCCAGCCGGCAGCGCTGGGGACGCGCAGGGCCCGGCGGGCCAGCCGCTGCAGCGCGCTCATCGGGCGGTCACTGGACCGATGGGGCCGGGTCGCGGCGGGCCACGGGCGGCGCCTCGGCAGCGAGCACCCCGCTGAGGACCTGCTCGGCGGTGGCGCCGGAGAACTCGGCGTCGGCGTCGAGCAGCACGCGGTGGGCCAGGACCGGCTCGGCGAGGGCCTTGACGTCGTCAGGGACCACGTAGTCGCGCCCGTGGCTGGCGGCCCACGTGCGCACCACCCGCACCAGCGCCAGGGCACCGCGGACGCTGACGCCGAGCCGGACTCCGGGCGCGACGCGGGTGGCCTCCACCAGACGGGTCACGTAGTCGAGCAGGGCCGGGTCGACGTCCACCTGCGAGGCCAGCTCGCTCATCTGCACCACAGCGCTGGGGGTGATGAGTGGCTCCACCACCACCGGGGTTCGGCCGCGCCCGGCCGAGGCCGCGAGGATCGCCACCGTGCTGGAGCGGTCGGGGTAGCCCAGGCTCGTGCGCAGCAGGAACCGGTCCAGCTGGGCCTCGGGGAGCTTGTACGTGCCGGCCTGCTCGACGGGGTTCTGCGTGGCGATCACCATGAACGGCTCGCCCACCTCGTGGCTGGTGCGGTCGACCGTGACGCGCCCCTCCTCCATGACCTCCAGCAGCGCCGCTTGCGTCTTGGGGCTGGCGCGGTTGATCTCGTCGGCCAGGACGACCGAGGCGAAGACCGGTCCGCGGTGGAAGTCGAAGTCCTTCGTGCGCTGGTCGTAGATGGACACGCCCGTGACGTCGCTGGGCAGCAGGTCGGGGGTGAACTGGATCCGCTGGTGCGTGCCCTGCACGGTCTGCGCGAGCGCCCGGGCCAGGCTGGTCTTGCCCGTGCCGGGGACGTCCTCGAGGAGCAGGTGGCCCTGGGAGAGCAGGCAGGCGACCGCCAGCCGCACCACCTGCGTGCGCCCGACCACCACCTTCTCGACGTTGGCCACCAGCTGGTCGAAGGTCTGCGCGAACCACTGCGCCTGCTCCGGCGTCATCGCGCCCCTCCTGTGCTCGTGCTGCTCGTGCTGTTCACGCCGGGCCGCCCTCCACCCGTGACGACCAAAGACCTCCGCGCCACATCGACGCGGCGGCGGCACTCGCCCTGCAGACATCCGCCCATCGCCCCAGTTCCTGCCCCTTCGCGGGAGCCGCCGCCCCATCAGCGCCCGCGAAGGGGCGCGAACTCCCACGAAGGGGCGCCAGCTCCCGGTCGCTCACCGGTGAGCATTCGGCAGCGCGACGATCAAGGCCCTGAGCGCCACGTCCGGGGCACTTCCGACCGCCCAGGGCGCCGGATGCGCCCCTTCGGTGCGTAGATGGCCCCTTCGCGCCGCGATGTGCCCCATCAGGGTCGTTCATGGGGCCATCTGCGCATGCGAGCGCCGAGTGCTCATCCCTGCTGCTCACGACGTCGCCCTCACGGCGTCGCCCCTGGTGGCGGTGCAGCTGCTGGGGCCTGGCCGGGGCCGGTCCAGTTGCTCAGCAGGATGCTGAGGTCGCGGACGTCGACGGTGCCGTCGCCGTCGAAGTCGCTGCGCTCCGCGCCGGTGCCCCAGTCCGCGTACACCGTGTCGATGTCGGCCTGGTTGACCTTGCCGTCACCGGTCGCGTCGCCCTTCATCGCCCGTGAGGCCGGTTTCACAGCGGGAGCAACCTTGACCGTGTTCGACGCGACTCCGTCCACAGCGACCTGACCGTTGCCGCTGTCCGTCGTCGAGCAGACACCACCGTCCCCCTGACCGTTCCCGGCGTCATAGCTGGAGGCGGTGCCATCCGCCTTGATGGTCATGGCGTGGCCGCCGATGGTGGCGCCGTCGAGGATGCACTGGGCGTTCACCACGTCGCCGGGGGTGAAACCCGCCAGCTTCACCACGAAGGTGTTGCCGCTGCCCGCGCCCCGCACCATCAAGCTCAGGTCGACGGACTTCGCCACCCTCGGGGCGGGAGGGACGAACGGCTCCACCATCACGGTGTTGGACCGGACGCCGTCTGCGGTGGCGCTCGCCTGCGCCGCCTGCCCCTGCGGCTTCGCCGCGGTGCACCGCGCAGTCCCTGAGCCGTCAGCGCCCGTGGTCAGCGAGGCACCGTCGACGCGCTGGCCCCCCATGAGGCAGTCGACCGCCACGGTGCCGTTCGGCGCGAAACCCGTCACCGTGATCGTGTACGCAGCGCCGGCACCGTTGCCCCCGTTCGCCGTCGCCACGCTGAGAGAGACCGCCTTCGGCACCTCAGGGGTGGAAGGGGTGTCGATGTGGGGCTGGACCACCACCGCGTTGGACGACACACCATCCACACGCGCGGTCGCCGTGCCCCCTGCTCGTGCACCGGCACACGACACGCCACCGGATGCGCTGCTGCCGGCATCCGCCGCTGCACCCGACGCATCGGTGGTGAGCACGCCGCTACCGACCTGCGCTCCGTCGAGGAGGCACTGGACGGCGTAGCGGGTGTTGGGCGTGAAACCTGTGATCGACACGTGGTAGGCGTTCGCGCTATCACTGTGCGGGTTGAAGATCACCAGCGAGACCTGGCGGTCGGCACTCGGCTTGGCGGGCGCAGCGGGGACGGTCACCGAGGTGGCGGTGCTCCAGCCGCTGCAGGCGTCACCGGCACACGCGCGCACCTCAACGGTGTGGGCGCCGGCCGCCAGGCCCTGCAGCGAGCCTGCGGCTCCGTCCAGGGCCGTCGGCCGACCGCCGTCGACGCGGGCCTCGTAGCGGGTGGGGGCGGTGCCGCCGGCCGCGGCCGTCGCGGTCACCGCGACCGTGCCGTCCGCCGATACCGTCGCAGCGGCCGCCGGCACGTCAGGGGCCACGGCGCCGGCTGCTCCAGCGGGGGCCTGGGTGGCGCCGCTCCAGTCGGACGTCCCGCTCGCGCTCACGGCGCGCACCCGGAAGGAGCCCCCGGCGCCGGTGGGCACCTGCACGGTCGTGCCGGCCGCCACCTGCACGGTGCGGGTGCTGCCGTCAGCGGCGGTGACCTCCACCTCGTAGCGCAGCACCGGGGAGCCGTTGTCGGTGGCAGGAGCGGTCCACGAGACGGTCGCCTGCCCGCCGGCCTGCTGCACCTGCGGCGCCGACGGCACCGACGGCCGCCCCGCGGGCACCGCCGAGGCCGACCACCCGCTCCACTCCCCCGCCGCCCCGGACGCGGACACCCCGCGCACGCGCACCTGGTAGGCCTGCCCGTTGGTTAGCCCGCCCACGGCGGCCGACGTGCCGTTCACCGCGGGGGTGCCCCCGGCCGGTGAGACCTCCACGTCGTAGCGGGCCGCCGGTGGGCCGCCCGCGGCCTGCCACGCAGCGCTCAGCTGCTGGTCGCCCGGTGTCACCGACGGCGCGGCGGGCGCTGTCGGCGCCCCGCCCACGGTGATGGACGAGCTCGGGGCGCTGGGCGGTCCCGCGCCCACGGAGCTCTGCGCGGTGACGGTGAAGGCGTAGACCGTGCCGGCCACGAGCCCGGTGACGGTGCACGTGGTGGCCGGGCACTGCTGCTGCAGCCCTTGACCTCGCACCACGTAGCCGGTGACGGGCGCGCTGGAGCTCGGCGCCTGCCAGGCGAGCACCGCGCTGTCGGCTCCCGTGCTCACCACCTGCGGCGCGCCGGGCTGTCCGGGGGGCGAGGCGATGGTGAAGGTCAGCACTCCCTCCACCGTCCGCGTCGTGTCCCCTGGGGCGTCCGTGACCCGGTAGCGCACGGTCGCGGTGCCGGCGGTGCCCGCGGGGGTGACCACCACGCGGTCACCGGAGGTGGTCACGGCGAACCCGGCCTGTTCCGACGACGCTGACACCAGGCTCAGGGACGCACCGGGGCCCCCGACGTCGTTGGCGAGCACGGGCACCGAGGTGGCAGTACCGGGCGGACCGGAGGCGGCATCGGCAACGGCCTGCACGAGCGGACCGGCCGCCGCGGTGACGGTGACGACCACCACGCCGGTGGCGCTCGAGGTGCCGTCGCTGGCACTGACCTGCACCGGCACCTGGCCCGCGGGGGTGCCCGCCGGCGCGGAGGCGCTCAGCACCGAGCCCTCGACCGACACCCGCAGGCCCCCCGGCGCACCGCCCGCCAGGGCGAAGCGCAGCCGGGAGGCGTCGGTGTCAGGGTCGGTGGCCAGGCGGCGCAGGTCCAGGGTCGCGGTCGGTCCGCCGGCGACGGCCTGCAGGGAGCCCCCGGCGAGGACAGGCGGCGCTCCACCGCCGGGGAGCACCGTGACGGGCAGCGACAGGCGGGCGGTGCGCGTGGCCGCGTCACCCGAGGGGCCGTCGGCCACGGTCACCGTCACCGCGCCCGGTCCGGGCTGCGTGGCGACGAAGGTCACCGCACCGTCCCCGTCGGTCGTCGCTGTGCCGCCGGCGGCCACCACGGGGGCGTCAGCGACCAGGCGCGGGGAGCGCCCGGGGGCGGTGACCACCGCGTCGGCCAGCGACAGCCGCACCGACTGCCCGGCAGTGACCTTGATCTCGGGTGCGCCGGAGCGCAGCGCGGGTGCCGCTGCGGCGGTCCCGGGCACCCACACCACGGCGCGGCCGACTCCGCCGTCGGCGTCGCGCACCTCGTAGGTGATGGCCTGCGGCGCGGACGCGGCGTGCACCCGCACGGACGTGCCGACCACCTCGGGGGCGTCCTTCGCGCCGTCGGCACCGGCCGCCCCTGCTGCGCCGGCGGGCAGCGACACCACCAGGGCCGAGTGCGGTCCGTCCAGGTCGACGTCGTTGTCGAGCACCGGCACGTCAACGGTGCCGGCCGCAGCGAGCTGCAGAACATCGACGCGGTCGTCGACGGCCACCGGCACCAGGTCCGGGGCATCGGGCGAGGCCGTGACGGTCACGGCGGCGCTGGCGGTGGCGCCGAACTGGTCCTGCACGGTGTAGCGGGTGCTGGTGGTGGACGCCGTGCCCGCGGCTGTGGGCACCACCACCTGGTCGCCCTCCACGCGGGCGGGTGCCGTGGTGGATCCGGGCACCACGGACAGGCGGTCGCCGTCGGGGTCGCTGTCGTTGGCGAGCACAGGAACCGACGCCGTGCGGCCGCTGCGCACGGTGACGGCGTCGTCCACCGCGGCCGGTGGGCGGTCCGCGCCCCGGGCGACCAGCGCCACCCGCACCGACACGGACGCCGAGGCGCCCAGCCTGTCGACCACGCCGAGCGTGAAGGCGTCGGTGCCGGTGGCCGACGGATCGGCCTGCAGGTCCACCCATCCGTCGCCGACGGCGCTGACGCGTCCGTGAGCGGGCGGCGTCTGCACCCCGACCAGGCGCACGGAGTCGCCGTCGGGGTCGGTGCCGTCGAGGGGGACGACGATGCGCGTCGTGGCCCCCGCCACCGCGCGGGCGACCACGGGCGGCACCACCGGTGCCCTGTTGCCGGTCGCGTCCACCGCGATCACCGTGAGCGTGACCTGGGCCGAGGCCTCAGCGCCCCGCGCGTCGCGCGCCGTGTAGGTGGCGGTGTACGTGCCCGGGGCGTCGGGCGCTCGCACGCGCAGCCGGTCGCCGCTGGCGAAGACCTGGGCGCCCGCGGCCGCCGGTTGCAGCGCGTCGTCGCCCACCACGAGGGACAGCGGACCGCCACCGCGGCTCTCGTCGTTGGCGAGCACCGGCACGCTCACGACGTCCCCCGCGCGCACCACGGCCGAGTCGGGTCGGGCCAGCGGCGCCTGGACCACCGGCGCCGGAGCCGGCACCACGGTGATGGTGCCCTCGTCCTGCTGCTGGCCGTCGGTCACGGTGTAGCGCAGCGTGGCCGGTCCGGTCAGCCCCTGCGGGGCGTGCACGCGCACCAGGTGCTGCTCCAGCACGTCGGCCACCAGGCCCGCCGCGGCGGCGTCTCCCGGGGCCGGTGTGACGGCCCCGGACACCGCGAGCACGTCGCCGTCGGGGTCCTCGTCGTTCGCCGTGACGTCCACCACCACCTCTCCGCCCGGGGGCAGCTGCGCCGTGTCGGCGACGGCCACCGGCGGCCGGTCGGCGCCGGCGGCCGCGAGCGCGTCGAGCCGGATGACGCCCTGCGCCTCGTGCGCCCCGTCGCTGACGCGGTAGGTGAGGTAGCTGGTGCCCTGGGCGCTGGGTGTGAGCACCGCGGTGCCGCCCAGTGCGTCCACCGTCACCGCCACCCCGGCGGTCGGGTCGACGCCGACCAGCCGCAGCGGGCGCCCACCGGCCTGGGAGTCGTTGGCCAGCGGGCTGACCTGCACCGGGGCGTCGACGGTGGTGCTGACGTGGTCCGGTCGGGTCACCGGTACCGCCGCCCCCGCCGCCAGCACCTGCACCCGGAGGGTCCCGCTGGCGGGCTCGCGCCCGTCCGTCACGGTGACGGCGACGTCGACCGGGCCGGCCGGCTGCCCGGCTCCCGCGGTGAGGGTGAGCTGACCGCCCGGCGTCCACGAGGCGTCCAGCCCGGCGGGGGCCTGGGCGCCGGCCAGGCTGACGTCGTCGCCGTCGGGGTCGGTCCAGCCCGAGAGGGCGTCGACGGTGGTGCTGCTGCCCGCCTCGAGCTGCGCGACGGGCACCCGGTCCTGGTGGGGAGCGGCGTTCGCGTCCCACCCGTGCACCTGCACGCGGGCGGTGGCCTGCGCGGTGCCGCCGCGGCCGTCGTCGGCGGTGTACGCGACGGCGGCGTTGCCGGTGGCGTCCGCCGGCACGCTGACCTGGAGCGCTGCGCCGCCGCGCACTACCGACACCCGGGCCCCCGCTCCCAGGCCGCCCGGCGGGTCGATCGGGGAGGACGGGTCGACCGGCGAGGCGGTGAGCACGTCGCCGTCGGGGTCGACGTCGTTGTCGAGGACCGGGAGCACCGTGCTGCGGCCGGGGCGCACGCCGAAGTCGTCGTCCTGGGCCACGGGGGGCCTGTTCTGGGTGGACCTGTCGGCCTGCTGGTCGGTGGACTGCTGCTCGCCGGCCTCGTCGCTCTGCTGCTGGCCGTCCTCGCTGGGCGGGGCGAGGTCCTTCCAGTCGTCGACGGGCGCCATGTCGCCGGAGGGGTCCCACACCGTGCCCTGCTGGGCATCGTTGAGGACGACGACGTCGCGGTTGGTGCGGAAGCGCAGCTGGCCCTCGGCCGGAGCGGGCTGCAGCGCGTGCGTGACGGGCTGCGAGGAGCCGCAGTAGCGGGCGTAGTGCGCGGCGGCTCCGTCCCAGGCGGCGTGCGCACAACCGCCCACCACGACCGGCTGTGCGGGCCTGCCGCTGCTCTGCTGCTGCTCGACCGCGGGGGCACCGCCGGCCAGCGGCACGCGGACGAGGGAGGTGCGCGTGGCGAGGACCACGTCGGAGGCGTCCGGCCCGGGCGCCTGCAGCTGCGTGGCGTCGTCGACGCCTTGCACCGCGGCGCCGCCGACCCCCAGGCCGCGCACCACCCCGTCCACGACGAGGCTGCCGCTGTCGCGGTCGAGCAGGACCGCGTGCGGGCCGACCGCTGTCAGCTGGAACCGCTGGGCACCATCGCGCGCGGCGCTGGCGAGCTGCGGGAGCTCGACCTCTTCGGCCTTCGTGTCTCCCGCCCCGCTGCCGCTCGCGGGCAGCGCCACCAGCTGGCTCTCGCTCGGGGAGAAGGCGTGGACGTCGTCGTCCAGACCCACCACGGCCAGCGCACCCCGACCGAGGTCGCGCACTGGCGCAGCGTCGGTGAAGGAGTCTGCCAGCGCGCCCACCGACCGCACCCACAGCTTCCCGGCGGTGCTGAGCACGGACACCGTGCCGCGCCCCAGCGAGACAGCGGCGCCTTCCGGCAGCACAGCCGGGTCGCCCAGGCGCACGTACGCCGGGTCGAGCACCTGCACGGAGCTCCGGTCGCCCGCGGCGCTCAGCACGAGCACCGTGCCGGCGTCCTGGAGGACGTCGACCGCGGAGCTGCCGGAGCGGACCGCTCCGTCGAGCTCGCCGACCTGGCGGTTGAGCCGCCCGACCTGCTGCAACGCGGCGTTGGTGACCCACACCCCGCCGTCGTCCGCGTGCACCTGCAGCGAGGTGGCGCCCGGAGCCAGCACGGCCCCGGCGGCCACCACGCCGGCGACGGCCGACAGGGCCACGCCCGAGCCGGTGCGCCGGGCGCGGCGGCTGCGCCACAGGTCCGCGAGCCGGCTCACGAGGCACCGCCCTCGGTCGAGGGTCCGGTGGCGGTGGTCGTCGCGGTGGCGGAGGCGGCCGCCGCCCGGCGCGCCGCGGCGAGCAGAGGCAGGTCTTCCTCACCGACCAGGCGCGAGGCCACCGCGTGCTCCACGAGACGGGCCCTTCGGCCGCTGGCCAGCTTGCCGGGCCCGCCTCGCAGCCCGGTGACGCCGCTGCGGTCGAGCCTGTCGCAGACGTTGTCGAGCTTGCGGTTGAAGCGGGTGAGGCTCCAGCCCAGCCGGGCCGCGGCCTGCGCGTTGCTGGGGAGCACCGCGCCGACGGCGCCAGAGCGCCGCAGCGCCGGCTCGCACAGGGCCAGCACCAGCAGCCGCTGGCTCTCGGTGAGCACCACGGGACCCACGGTCGCCTCACCCGGCAGCACCTCGGCGGCCAGCTCGGCGGCCCGGGTCGCGAGGCGCCCCGGCACGCGCACTGCCAGCTCGTAGGTGGTGGACCCGGCGGTGAAGAGCACCTTGGTGGTTCCCGGGGGCAGGGCCAGGCGCGCTCCCGACGCCAGCGAGCTGCGCACCAGGCCGGCGTCGTCGTGGACGGTCGCGGACAGCAAGCTGCCCTCGTTCGACAGCCACCAGGCGCCGTCCTCGTGGCGCAGCAGCAGGAAGCGCCGGTGGAGGTAGGGGTTGTCATCCACCGACAGGTCGGCGTCGCGCCCGATCCACAGGGAGCCGCCGCTCGGCACCACGTGCTCCTCACCGCAGAAGTCGACGACGGCGACCGCGCCCTCTGCGCGTGCCGCGCTCACGGGGCGCATCCCTTCACGGCGTCGTCGGAGGTGCGGCCATCACCGAGCACGGTCCGCACCTGCACGCACCGGGGACCGCCGGCCGGCAGCACCGTCGCGGAACCCGCGACCCGGTCCTCCCGGACCACGCCCCCGTCCGACAGCAGGCCCACCAGGTAGGCGGTGCTGGCGTCCGATCCTGGCGGAGCGGTCCAGCCGACCTGCACCGAGCCGTCAGCGGCAGGTACGAAGGTCAGTGCGGTCGGCGCCTCGACCTGCTCCACGAAGGTGGGGCCGAGGTCTTGCGCGGGAGCCGTCGGGTCTGCTGCTGGGCCCGAGGCTGTCGCGCCCGCACCGGTCAGCTGCACCACGAGCACCCCCGCTGCGGCCACCAGGCCGAGGCCGACGACCACCGCCGCCGCCGCCACGACCAGAGCAGTCCGCGATCGGCCGGGCGCAGGCGTGGGATCGGCCTCGAGCGACGGCCGAGCAGGTGGGCGCAGCACCGTGGCGGTGAGGCCAGCGGAACCGGTGTCGGGCGAGGGGTCCACCGCGTCGCCGAGCCGGTCAGCTGGACCGCTCGTCAGCTGGTCGGGCAGCTGCCCGGTGTGCGGACCCGTGGACGAGCTGGGGACCGCGGTGATGACCGAGGAGCGGCGCACCGTCGGGTCGGCGGGGCGGGGCTCCAGGAGGCGGAGCGGACGCAGGCGGGTGGGCTCTCCCCCGCCGTCGTCGTGCACCACCACCGGGGCGCCCGGAGACGGGGCCGGAGCCTGCGGCACCGGCGTCACGGGCAGCCCCAGCTCGGCCTGGACGGCCTGCAGCCCGAGCACCACCTCCTGCGCGCTGGCCTGGCGGCGGCGGGGGTCCTTGCTCAGCGCGCGGTCCAAGAGGCGCTCGAGCGACGGGGGCACGTCGCGGCGGCCGGTGCTCGGGCGGGGTGCGCTCTGGATGCGCGCGATGTGCGCCAGCTCGCTGCTGCCCTGCAAGGAGAAGGGGGACCTCCCTGTGAGCAGGGCGTGGAGGGTGGCGCCCAGCGACCACACCTCGGTGCGCGCGTCGGCCGCACCGCCCTCGACGAACTGCTCAGGGGCCGCCCACGGAAGGGACAGGCCGGTGGGCAGCGCGCCCTCGGCCAGCGGGGCCGAGATGCCGAAGTCGGTGAGGCGCGGGTCTGCGCCCACCAGCAGCACGTTTGCGGGCTTGATGTCGCGGTGCAGCAGGCTCGCCTGGTGCACCGCGTGGACGGCGCTGCTCAGCTTCACAGCGACGTCGAGGACCTCCGGGACGGACATCTGGCCGCCACGGCAGCGGTCGCCCAGGGTGCCGCCGGAGCAGTACTCCATCACGAGGTAGGGACGGCCGTCAGCGGCCACGGCGACGGCGTGGATGGTGACCACGTAGGGGTGCTCGCCGAGCTGGGCGATGCGATCGGCCTCGTCGTCGAAGTGGGACGGGTCGGCGGAGCCGGTCTTCAGCACCTTCACCGCCACCGGGCGCGAGGGTCGGTGCTGCTGGTAGAGGTGGACGTCGGCGAAGCCACCCGAGCGCAGGTGCTCGCGCCAGGTGTGGCCGGGGATCTCCGGGTGCGGGTCCACGGTGGCGGCGGCACCGCGGGCGGCGCTCACAAGTCCTCCTGGACGGCGGTGATGGTGACTCCGTCGCCGATGTCGAGGACGGCGCCGACGGGCACCACCGCGCTCGTGCCCGCGGGCAGCGCCGTGGGCGGTGCCTGGCCGACCAGCACGAAGGTGCCGTTGGTCGAGTGGAGGTCGCGGGCCAGCAGGGCGCCGCGCTCGTCCACGCGCAGTTCCACGTGGGTGCGCGAGACGTCACCGGTGGGGCTGTCGACGGGTACGAGGTGCGGTACGTCGGTGCCCGGCACGCGGTCGGCGCGCGGTTCGCGACCGACGAGCACCCGGCCTCGCACCGCCACCTCCTGTCCGTCGGACAGGCGCAGGACCCACGGCCGGACCGGCGGCATGGTGCCCTGCGTCTCCTGCTCGGCCATGGCTGCTGCGCCGAGGCGCTGGTGCAGGGCGGCGACGCCGGCGGCGGTGACGGTCATCTGGTCGTGGTCGGGGTCCGATCCTGATCCCGGACCCGCCGCGGGGTCAGCTGCGGCCTCGTCGGCCGGTGGCGGCAGGGTCCGGTGGTCGGTCGGTTCGAACAGGTGGTCCCACGGACCGGGTGCCGCCGCCTGGCCCTGTTCCTGGTCCTGGGGCAGCGAGACCGGTGCGGTGCGTGCGGGCTCCGCGAGAGCGGGTGGTGGTGCGAGCGGTGGCGCGGCGTCGACGTCGTCGTGGGCCGGCTCGTCGGGCGCGCCGTGACCGACCTGAGCGGCCCAGCGCACGGTGGAGGCCATCACGGCGCCCGAGCGCAGCGGCAGCGACGGCCCGTCGAGGGCTTCCCCCTGGGTGGGCAGGTGGACCTCGTGGACGGCGTCGACGCGCTGCTCTGCCCAGGTGAGCACGCCGTCCCCGGTGAGCTCGACCGCGTGACCGGCCGCGGTGGCGCTGACCCGGGCCGGACCGCGGACCACCACGGTCACCTGCTGGTCCTCGCGCCGCTCCAGCACCACGAAGTGCGGTGCCCGCGCCCAGCCGTCAGCCAGCAGCGCCTCGAGCAGACCGGTGAGGTCGGCGCCGGACACCACCGCCGGCCACAGGCGGTCCAACAGCTCGCGGGCGGCCAGCTCGGCGGTGGGCAGGACGGCCACGAGCGTCTGCCCGTCGAGCACCACGAGCCAGGCGCCGCAGCGGTAGGTGGGGGTCATGAGCGCACCGCCGGGGCCGCAGCGGCTCGCGGTCGGGTGGAAGCGTCGAGGCCATCGAGGTCGTTGTCGTCCGCGGAGACGTCGACGACGACGGCGCTGGCGTCGTCGGGTCCGCTGCGCTGGGTCACAGCCCCCAGGAGGGCGGCCAGTGCGGCGTCGGGCTGCGCGTGCTCCCGGAGCAGCCGAGCGACCTCGACGTCGTCGACCACCGACGTGACACCGTCGGAGCAGAGCAGCAGCCGGTCGCCACCGGTCATCGGCACCAGCCAGCAGTCGGGGCCGGAGGCTCCCGGCGCGCCCAGCGCGCGGGTCACCACGTGCCGCTGGGCGTGGCGGCGCGCGTCCCCCGGAACCAGGTCCCCAGCGTCCACCAGCTCCTGCACCAAGGAGTGGTCGACGCTGACCTGCTCGAGCAGCCCGCCGGCGAGGCGGTACACGCGCGAGTCGCCGACGTTGAGCACCATCCAGTAGTCGCGGCCCCGGAGCTGCAGCGCCACCACGGCCGCCAGCGTGGTGCCCGGGCCCTCCTCGTCCCCGTCCCCGGCGAGAGCGCGCACCCGGTCGTCGGCGAGCCCCAGGCGCGAGAGCACATCGTCGGGGGTCAGGCTGTGGTGCTCGGCCTGCGCCGTGAGGGCCGCCAGCTCGGCGAGGGCCGACGAGCTGGCGGCGGCGCCGTCGGCGTGCCCTCCCATGCCGTCGGCGACCGCGAAGACCGGCCACGCAGCCAGCACGCCGTCTTCGTTGACAGAGCGCCGGCGGCCCGTCACGGACCCGCAAGCGTGGTTGAGGCGTCGCACGGTGCTCCTCTCGCGGCGCCCTGCCCGGGCTGGACTGCGGTGATGGCCAGGCAGCGGACGGACACTAGGCGGGGTTCGGTCTGCCCGACCAGGGGGTGTTTGTCCCTTCTAGGAGGACTGGCAAAGCCGTCCACCCTGGGGATCATGAGAACGCTAGACAGGGCTCCCCACCTGCGTCGATGGGGAGAACACCCCATGGCGGACCTCGCCGCGCCCCCGGCCGATGGCGTCAGGTGGGAGGGCGGTGGCCGGAGGCGACCCACAGCACCGAGGCCAGAACCCGCCTGTCCGGCTGGCTCCCACAGGCCGTACGCCAGCAGGTCGGTGAGGTAGTCGGCCTGCAGGGGCCAGCGGTCTCGCAGGTGCCCCTCCGTCGCGCGGAGCGGACCGAGGCGGGTGGCCGCGGCGCACACACGCGCCACGGTCACCCCGGCGAACAGGCGGGCCGGGACGTCGGGGGCGCCGGTGGCCGAGGTCTCGCGGCTGGCAGCCGCAGTCTCGGGGCGGGCCGCCGGGGCGGCGGCGCGAACTCGGCGAGGAGCAGACGGACGCCGGCGTCGAGCAGGGCCGTGGTCATCGGGTGCTCGGCCAGCCGCTGGCGGGCGGCCTCGGTGCGCCGGGTGGAGGTCGTCGGGTCCAAGATCCGGCGCAGCACCCGATCATGGTGCGGGCCGGTCCTCCACGGCGGCGCGCCGAGACACGGCGGTGTTCCCGGAGAGGGGACGCCGACGCGGCCAGGGCAGCGGCAGGCCCCCGGGCGCTCAGTCGGTCAGCGCGGGCTCCGTCAGAGGCGGCGGGGGCACGCGGAACAGGCGCGTCCGCCACAGCAGCAGCACCAGACCGAGCACCATCCAGGCAGCGCCCAGCGTCAGCGCCGTCGCGTCCAGGCTGATGAACAGCAGCACGTTGACCGCCACCCCCAGCACCGGCAGCACGTAGCAGCCCACCACGTGGCCCGGCTCCGCTGCCGCGCACGAACCGCACCGCCACCAGCACCACCGAGGCGTTCACCGCCACGAACGCGACGAACGCGCCGAAGTTGATGACCGAGGCCGCCTGCGCCAGGTCGATGAAGACCGCCGTGCACGCCAGCAGCGCCACGAGCAGCGTGTTCGCCACCGGCACCCCGGTCCGCACCGAGACCCGCCCGAAGAAGCCGCGCGGCAGCACGCCGTCCCGGCCCATCGCGTACAGCAGCCGAGCGGCGCTCATCTGTTGCGTCACCCCGCACCCGAGCACGGCCACCAGGTACCCGGCCAGGAAGAACGCCTGGAAGGCCGGGCCACCGATGTACAGGGCGATCTCCGGGGAGGCCCCCACCACGTCCGCCAGCTGGGAGACGTCGGGGAAGAGCGACTGCATCGTGTACGTCACGCCTACGAAGAAGACGCTGGCCACCGCCACGATGATGAAGATGGCCCGCGGCAGGTCCCGGCGCGGCCGCTCGGCCTCCTCCGCGAGGGTGCTCACGGCGTCGAAGCCCAGGAACGACAGCGCCAGGATCGCCGCGCCCGCCGCCAGGCCGCCGACCCCGACGTCCTGCCCGGCGCCGAAGGGCGCCAGCGTGAACGCCTGCGCGCCCGGGCCGTCGAGCACGGCCTTCACGACCAGCACCACGAACGCCCCGGCCACCACCACCTGCACCGCCACGAGCAGCACGTTCACGCGCGCCGCCAGCTGCACCCCGGCGAGGTTCAGCGCCGTGCAGATGACGATCGTCGCGCCGATCCACACCCACGACGGCACGTCCGGGAACGCCGCGCCCATGTACCGCCGACAGCAGCGCGTTGAGCATCGGCAGGAACAGGTACGCCAGCGTGGTCGCCCACCCGACCATGAAGCCCACGTGCGGGTGGATGGCCTCCTTGGCGTACGTGTACGCCGACCCCGCCGACGGGTAGTGCCGCACCATCCGCGCGTAGCTCAGCGCGGTGATGACAACGGCGACGACGACGAGCAGGTACGACGCCGGCACCCGGTTGCCCGAGGCGTCAGCGGCGATGCCGAAGGTGTCGAAGACGGCCAGCGGCGCCATGTAGGCCAGGCCGATGAACACGATGTGCCGCAGCGTCAGCCTGCGCCGCAGGCCGGAGCCGGTGACCGCGGCGTCGTCGTCGCGGGTCCTCGTGGTGGCGCTCATGCCGGCACCCCGTGCGTCTGATGCGCCGAGCAGTGCGAGACCGCGCCGTAGTGGCCGACACCCGGCTCCGCTCCCCCGCCCCCCGGGCCGCTGCTGCCGACGTCGTGGACGACCTCACCGCCGACCACCGTCAGCGCCGCCTGCTGCTCCAGCAGCGCCGCAGAGTCTTCGGCGTGGGCGTACAGGTCGTCGGACCAGACCACCAGGTCGGCCTTGGCGCCGACGCGCAGCACCCCGAGGTCGCCCTCGGCGTGCCAGGCCCACGCGCCCTCGGCGGTGTAGCCGCGCAGCGCCTGCTCCAGGGTGAGCCGCTCGTCGGGGGTCCAGGCGGCACTGCCGTCCAGGCCCGCCCGCGTCATGGCGGAGTACACGCCCACCAGCGGGTCCATCTCGCCCACCTGCCAGTCGCTCGACAGCGCCACGTGCGCCCCGGACGCTGCCAGGGAGCGCAGGCGCCAGGCGCGGTCCCAGCGGGCCTGGCCCACGTTCTCCATCCACGTGCCGGCCACCAGGTCCGGCGAGCAGTGCCGCGGCTGCATGGCGGCGACGACGCCGAGCGCGGCGAAGCGCGGCAGGTCGGCCGGACTGAGGCACTCCACGTGCACGATGCCGTGGCGCCGGTCGCGGGTGCCGTTGGTGCGCGCGGCCGCCTCGATGGCGTCCAGGGCCAGGCGCACCCCGCCGTCGCCGGTGGCGTGGGTGTGCGTCTGCAGGCCGAGGGCGTCCAGCGCAGTGACCGCCTCCTGCAGCACGCCGGGCGGGGCGGGCGGGGCGCCGCGGTGGCCGGGGCGGTCGGCGCACTCGAGGAGCCACCCCGGTAGGTGCCTGGCATGGGCGCAGAAGGCGCACACGACACACGCGCCCACGGGCGTTGGCCGCGCAGCCCTCCGCCAAGGACGGCCCAGACCTGGGCCGCTGCACCCTGCTTTCTCCCCGGAGTCGCACACGCCTGGTAGAGAGGCGGCGTGCCCGCAGCCCTCCTGACACCCACGGAGAGGTACTGGCTCCCTCTCGATGCCACCCCGTCGATGGACGAGAGGGGATGGCTGGCGCAGCCATCGCAAGCCCTGCCGTCCGCTGAGCCTTGGGCAGTTGTGCCCGCCCTTGCACCAGTGGCGGCTCCCTCGAGATCAGCGCCCTTCACCCAGAGGTGCTCCGTGCTGCTCGGTCCCGCCGGCATGGGCAAGACGACGGCGATCCGCGATCGCTTGGTGCTCGCTCCTCATGGGGTGCCTTTAGCGCGCGTCGACCTCGAGCGACTGGGCCGAGAAGACCTCGAAGATCTCCTCCGCGAGGAACCCGAGGTGCGAACGTGGGAAGCCGGTGGCGGAGAGCTGTGCCTGGTCCTGGACTCCTTCGACGAGCCCCAGCACCGCCGCGAGGACTTCACGCAGGAGTTCGAGCGGCTGCTTCATCGGTGGCCCGTGGACCGGTTGTGGCTCCGCGTGGCGTGCCGCAGCGCAGACTGGCCGACCTTCCTCACCGACTCGCTGGCGAGGGCATTTCCTCGGGGTGTCAGCACCTGGCAGTTGCTCCCGCTCACCCTCGACGCGATCCGCCAGGTCGCCGCGCGAGCGGGTGTGGACGACGGCGCCTTCATCACGGCGGTCGCGCAGCGCCGCGTGGGGGCGCTCGCAGCAGCACCGATGACGCTCAACCTGCTGCTGGCGGCCTTCAAGTCCTCCGGCGAGCTCCCTGGATCGACGTGGGACCTCTACCAGCAGGGGCTGCTCTCCTTCGCCGAGGAACGCTCGCCCCGTCGGCAGTACGCAGCGTCCAGAGACGACAGCCGCCCTACCGCCCGTAGATCCCTGGACATCGCGAGCCAGGTGGCGGCCGTCAACACCTTCGCGGGACTCCCGCGGCTGTGGACGTCCACGGAGTCGACGGCTCCGCACGGCACGCTCACGTCAGAACGGTTCCTCGACGGTGTGCACGGCTTGCCCGGTATCTCGGCGGTGAGCAGGAGTGAGCTGAGGCACGTCCTGCGGTCAGGGCTGTTCCACTCGCACGGCGACATCACCGGATGGACCCACGCCACCGTGGGCGAGCACCTCGCGGCCGCTTGGGTCCGCGCGCTCGATGACGAGAGTGTCGCCGAGCTGCTGCTGGCCGGCGACGGCCGTCTGGCTCCCCAGACCTCTCGGATAGCAGCCTGGCTGGTGCTCGCCGACGCCCGTCGCTTCTCGTGGCTCGCAACGGCCGATCCGGCGGCGTTCGTCGGGCAGCTCGACATCCCGGACGCCGACGTGCGAGCAGCGGTCGCGGACGCCCTCTTCCAGCAGGTGGTCGCAGGCGATGCGCTACGACCGTGGTCCGCGGACTACCGCAACCTCGACCACCCGGGACTCAGCGCTCAGCTGGCTGGGTTCCTCGAGCACCCAGCCGTCGAGGCCCGGGTGCTCGCCGTCGACGTCGCACGGCAACTCCAGCCGCCGGGTCTCGGCGACCAGCTCGTGAAGATCGCTTTCGACCCAACAGAGCCGGTCCACCTGCGCGCCCGCGCCACACTTGCAGCCGGTGAGCGCAACGATGCTGATGGTCTGGTCGAGGTGCTGGTCCGACCGCCTGACGAGGACGACTTCGGAGAGCTCGTCGGAGCGGGCATCCTCGCTTGCTGGCCCCGTCGGATCTCTACACGTCAAGCCCTGCAGCACCTCAGTACGACACACCCCCGAGTCCACATCGGGGGGAACCTCGACACGGCCGCTCGTCACATCGCCGGCGGGCTGACCCAAGACGACATCGAGGCCTCGGCCGAGTTCCTCCTCGAGGCAGACCCCGGGCCGCAGGACGGGCACCTCGACGTCGTCGTCCCCGCAGCGTTCGTGCTGTGCGCCAACCACCTCGACGTCGGCCGCGCCGCCGTGGCATGCACGACCCTGCTGCTGAAGCGCCTCCGGGCGGGTCTGCCCGCCGTTCCAGCCGAACCCGACGGCACCTTCCCCGCTCTCGCCGACCCTCGCAGGCTCGCGCTGTTCACCATCTGCGCCGCCGGGCCGAACGACCCGGTGCACATGCTCATGGTCCCTCCCTCGTTCGGAGGTCTGCTGGGACCAGAGGACCGCGCCTGGTTGCTTGACCAGGAGCACCAGGTACCGGTGAATGACCCTCGGGTGTTCGCCCGGTTCCACGTCCCAGACGACGCGGGCTCGCCTCGCCCTCCCGCGCTGACCCCACCCTCTGCGCCCCGCAGGACCGGGCTCACCGCGGAGAACCGCGCACTCCTCGAGGCAGCTCTTGACCAGTGCGAGGGAGGCCTGGTCGATGTTTTCCTCGACGTGTCCTGGCTCGTGTCGGGGCGAGACGTCGACCCGACCTCCCTGGGCTCGCATGCAGCCGACCTCTCCCAGCGCCCCCGCTGGCGCCTCCTCCCGAAAGTCCACCGCGAGCGCGTGCTTGACGCGGCCGAGCAGTACGTAGGGCTCGGCTCGTGTTCAGCGTCACCGCAGGACAGCACGGCCGAGCGTCGACACGGCGAGGAAGGAGTCCGAGCGCTCGTCACCCTGACCGCCCAACGACCCGACGCCCTCAACAGGGTGACCCCCGAGGCGTGGCGGCGGTGGGGAGAGCCGATCGTGCGCTGGTCGTGGGGTCCGTTCGGCATGAACCGCATCGAGAAGACTTCTCTGATCGAGCGAGCGATGCCTCATGCCCGGGACGTCATGGAGGACGCGCTGCTCGCGGCCGTGGCGGCGGCGTCAGTCATCGGCGAACAATCGTTCATCGATGTCGAGGCCCGCTTGCTGTGGTCTGACGGGCTCGCGGACCGGCTCCTCGAGCGGCTGGCCCTCGGCCTCCCGCGCGTGACGCACATCGATGTCGCTCGCGTGCTGCTGACGCACGTGCCGCTCCTGGTGCGCCCAGTGCTCGCCACTCAGTGCGCCGAGGGGTCGCCTGACACGGCCGTGAGCTCCGCCATCGTCCTGCTGCGGTTCGACAGCCTCGCGTCCGATGAAACCATCAACTCGCTCATCACCGACCGACCTGATGTCCTCCGGCAGGCGGTGATCAGCATCGGTTCGCTCGGTCCCGACACAGCTCCCGAAGTGGAGCCCACCGTGGCCGCCAACCTCATCGTGTGGCTGATGGCCCAATCCGGTGCCACGAACGCCGGTCAACTGCCGCGGGCCTGGCGGCAGGACGACGTATTCAGCGAGTGGGCGGCTGCCCTCGCTGCAGCACTGCGTGCCGACGCGTCCGCTGACGCGGTCGCGGCCCTCGAACGCGTCGTGGTGACACTGCCAGACAGCGAGTACATGCGACACGAGCTCCTCTTGGCCAGGTCGGCGCACCGGACACGCACGTGGGTTCCGGTCGAGCCGAGAACGCTGATGTCTCTGCCGCACACCCACTCGCTCCCCCTGCGGAGTGCCGCAGACCTGCGGAAGGCCACCGTCATGGCCCTTCGAGAGGTGCAGCAGCGACTCTCCGCTGGCGGGGCCCGCCTTCTGTGGGACACCTATGCAGGTCGCCCGAAGGAGGAGGAGCAGATCAGCGAGTACCTCGCCGACCGTCTCGAAGATCTGCTCAGCGCCAGGGGCGTCATCGTTCAGCCGGAGGCCCACCTGTTCCGAACTCGGGCAACCGGGATCGGGGACCGAGCTGACATCCGCCTCGACGCGACCGTCCAGGCAGGTGCCGACCAGCGCGAGACCGTGAGCGTGCTGGTCGAGGTCAAGGGCGCCTGGAACAGGGACCTGCTCAACGGCCTCCAGGATCAGCTTGCTGAGCGGTACCTCGGTCTTGTCCCGGGTGCGCACGGGGTCTACGTCGTGGTCTGGCCTGACCCCGACGACCCCATGTGGAAGCAGACGCCCAAGGAGGATCCGCGCAAGCGCACCGTGGCGCAGCAGGAGCGACTCGGCCTCGTCGATGAGCTTGCTCGCAAGGCCCAGGAGCTGTCTGACGCCGTACGCACCATCGAGGTGGTCACCCTCGACCTGTCGACGAGGCGGCCAGGTCGGCTGCTGCCACGATCAGCCAACGCCGCTGGGTCGAACCCTATGGCGACGTGATGACGATGAACAGCGATGCCGGTGTTCCACCCGCGTCAAGTGCAAGCCGCTCATCGCCCTTTGTCCCGACCGCGCTGGCCGCCGACCGTGCCTCCACCTGCCACCCGTTGCTCGCGGCCAGGCCGACCGCCGTCACCAGCATGGCGTCCGGCGAGGCCCCCTCCCCAGTGGGAGGGTCCACGTGACCTTCGGCTGCGACCTGGAGAACAGCGTCGTGCCCTTCTGGCGGGGTCACCGCCCCCGGTCCCGTTGTGCCAGCGTTGGAGGGGGACACCATCGGGTCCTCGAAGATCGTCGGGGCACGGCCGGAGCAAGCCGTCGCTGCGGTGGTGATGAGCACGAGCGATGCGAGGACCGCACCTGCCATTCGACGCGTCACCGGTGCCTCGACGGCCTGTCCTAGGGGACGACGACGTCGTACCCGGACGCCTTGGCCCTGATCCCGGCGAGTCCGATGCCCGTGACCGCGCCGCCGCTAGCGATGCCGTTGGCCGTGGCGGGGTACCGAGGGCTCACCGCTGGGGAGAACACACCATGGCGGATCTCGCCGCGCCCTCGGCCGATGGCGTCATAGGGGAGGGCGGCGGCCGGAGGCGACCCACAGCACCGAGGCCAGAACCCGCCTGTCCGGCCGGCGCGACCGGTCAGCGATCTGCTGATCAGACGACCTCTGCGCAGCCGGGTCGCGCCCCCGCCTCCCGCACTCTCAGCGCCTCCAACGCCCGCACGGACTCCTGGTGCGCCGCCACGTGCCGACGCAGGTCCAGACGCTGACGCCGCACACCGACTTGTGGAGGCGGCGCTGACCCAGTGGTGATCGTGGTGGCGACGACGCCACCTCGACCGGGCGCGGCTCGGCAACTGCTCCAGCGGCGGCCAGGAGCTGCCGCTCTCAGGAACCACGACTGCAGCACAGCGGTGCGGGCTCGTCCGCAGTGTCGTCCCCGGAAGCCACGGCACCTGGCACGTGGGGACTCTCCAGCAGCGCCGATCCGCCCGGTCCGATCGACAAGGAGGTGCTCACGGCCATCGACCTGGCCACCACGACCACGGCCCCGTTCATCTCGGCCCGCGAGGGGCTGGGCTTTCCGGCGTTCGAGCCGAAGCTGTCGCCATCGCCCTCTGATGGGGTCGCCGAGGTCTGCGTGCCGCAGCCCGCTACGGCCTGCACCCGGCAGCGGAGGACGACGACGAGGCTCCGCTACCGATTGTGGGAGCGGAGCCTCGTCGTCGTCCTGGTCAATCGATGTGGGCCCAGTTCTCCCCGGGCAGCGGCAGCGTCGTGTCGTTGTCCATGAAGTCCCACGTCAGCACGTTGTCGCCGTGCGGCGGTCTGGACTCCGGTGCGTCGAGCGGCGTGCAGTCCGGCTCACGGCCCGACGACGTCGCGTCGTAGTGCTCGTGCAAGTCCCAGGCCAGGTTGGTCCCTGAAGCGAGGTGCATGTTGGGCTCCGGGGTGAGGGCGCAGCGCACCCACCCGCCCTGGTAGCCCTGCCCCTGCGTCTGGCTGTACACCCGCGCACCGGACGGAGTGAGCTCGAAGCCCATCCACTGCGGCCAGTACGACTCCGCGTTGCTCTCCCCCAGCACCGGTGCGGTGATCGCCTGCCCGATCAGCTGCAGCTCCCCGTCGCGCAGCGCGTAGACGTACGCCTCCGCCACGTTGGCCGTGGACATCTCCAGTCCCGGCTCGAGCTGGGAGTAGGTGCCCGCGGCGTCGGTGATGACCACCGCGAGCGCCCGGGCCTCGCCGTCCACCACGGCGTAGGAGCTGCCGAGCAGCTTGGCCGAGGTCAGCGGCGTCTGCGCGTTGCGCTCGGCCACGGTGTAGTGGTCCTGCGTGCCGGACCAGCCGGTCCAGGGGAAGGGGTAGGAGACCCGGTCCCAGGCGACGGTGCGGAGCACGGCGAGCGGGTCAGCCGCGGGGGTGGCCGTCGGCGTGGGCTCGACGGTGCGCACGGGTGCGGCCGCGACCGAGTCCTCGCTGGGCGCCACCGATGAGGGTGCCGCCGGAACGGGCTCCTGAGACGCCGCGACGACGTCTCCCGGGTCGCAGCCCGCCAGCAGGGCCGCTGCCACCCCGGCGAGCAGGGGTGCTGCTGCCCGCCTCCCGTACCGGGGCCTGGCCCGCTTGCGGGGCGCCGTCACGAGCCCATCCGGAAGGTGGCGCCGCCATCACCGTCGAACGTGATGGTGCCGCGGTAGCTGGCACGACCCGAGTCCGAGTCGGTCGAGGGCTGGCGAGAGGGCGCGTAGGAGGGGGTGTACGTGTAGCTCACCGTTCCCTCGGCGGTGCCGGAGACGCGCACGCTGCCGTCGTCATCAACCTCGGTCGCCCAGCTCCTGCGGGTCTTCGGCGTGTACGTCCACCGGACGTCGCTGGCGGTGATCCAGTAGGCCGAGTAGCCCAGGGGACAGCCAGCAGGCTCCAAGACCGTCGACCGCTCACAACGGTCGAGCGAGGTCAGCACCGCCTTCTGCACGGCGGCATCACCCGCCTGGCTGATGCCCACCCGCAGCGTGACGTCGCCCCGCTGCCCGCCTGCCAGCGTTCCGTTCCACGAGGAGACGCCGAGGTGGGCGGGCACCTGAGCCTTGACATTGGTGCGTCCGGGGAAGACCGGCACGCTGGTGGTGTCGTTGATGACCACCCCCCAGCTGGTTCCTCCCCGGGTCACCGGCTGAGCAGCGCGCCCGCCCTGCCGTAGGCCCCCTCGGTGACCGCTGACGCGCCCCCGAAGACCAGCACCCGCTCGGCCTGGAGACGGCCGAGGGCGGAGGCCGTGGAGGTCGGAACGGCGTCGACGCCCGTGGCGGTCAGCAGCAGCGGACCACCGAGGGCCGCCATGGCCGCCGAGCCCGACAGCGCGTCCGGCCACGAGGTCCCACCGGCCAGCCCCACCGTGGCCACCGTGCTGGTGGCCGTGCTGGTGGCCGTGCTGGGGATCCCGGGTGCGGCTGCCCGCATCGCCGCGCTGAGCTGGGCGGAGGTCTCGAAGCGGTCGGCCCCGACGACGGCGCGCTCGACAGCGCCGACGAGCCCCGCGGAGGCGGCGGCAGCCCTGGCCGGGCCGCCGATGGCGATGGCGCGGGTGCCGGTGGGGTCGTGCGCCGCGAGGTAGGCGGCGGTCACCGCGGGCATCGTGCCCCCGTCGGTCAGCAGCACCACCCCGCCGGTGGACTGGGCGTAGGCGGCCACCGAGACGCCGTCGGCGAAGTCACGGCCGGTGACCAGGTAGATGGGGCCGACGTCGCCGGCACGCCGTGTGGTCGCGTCGGCGACGGCGACGGCGGTCTCGAAGCGGTCCCCGCCGCTGAGGCGGACCACGGAGTCCCCGGCGACGAGGCCGTCGGTGGCCTGCTGCACCGCCGCGGACAGGGCCCGGTCCCCACCGAGCACGTACACCGTGCCCCCGGCCGCGACGAGCCGCTCGACCTGGGCGGCGGCCTGCTCGCTGAGCCGTCCGGCGTCGGTGAGCAGCAGCGGTCCGCCGACCTGCCCGGCCAGGCGGGCGCCGGGCAGCGCGTCGGCGTAGGAGGCCGCGGTGGCGATCACCACGTCGCGGCTGGTGCCGGTGGAGGGGGTGGCGAAGACCTCGGAGGCGATGTCGGCCGACGTGGCCACCCGGTCGGCGCCGGCGAAGCGCTGCGGGCCGGCCGGGAGGGCCACCACGGACGTCCGGGCGTCGGTGATGGTGACGTCGAGGGTCTTCACCGCGGCGGAGTGGGTGGAGGTGGCGGCGGCGGTGATGCTGACCGAGCAGGTGCCCGCCTTCAGCGCGGTGACCACTCCGGACGCGTCGACCGAGCACACCGCCGGCGAGGCGCTGCTGTAGCTCAGCCTCCCGCCGGCCACTCCCTGCCCCGTCGTCGACCCCGCCCCCGTGGCGACGGCGTTCAGCGCGAACGTGCGCGCCCCCAGCCCCACGACCAGCGGTGAGCCGGTGGACAGCTGCTGCGGGGGCAGGCCAGGACGCGCACCGCTGCTGGGCGGCGCTGGGAGCACGATGATCGCCGTCGACTCGGTGTCGCGGCCCGCGGCCGTCGTCGCCGTGATGTCGAACGTCGTCGTCCCCGCCGCCGTGGGGGTGCCGCGCACCGCACCCGTGGTGGTGTCCAGCGCCAGGCCGGGCGGCAGCGAGCCGGCGGTGATGCTCCAGGTGACCGCCGAAGAACCGGCGGAGACGCCGACGGGCAGCGTGTACGGAAAACCCACCGTGCCGGCCCTCGACATGGCGGGGAGGACGATGGTCGGCACCGTCCCCGACGGGACGGTCGCCTTCTCGATGAGGTTGTTGTTGTGGTCGGCGATGTAGACGTCGCCGGTGGCGCTCGCCGCCACGTCGGACGGCCGGTCCAGCTGGGCGCTGGTGGGGTTGGCCGTCGACGCGGGGTGCACGGCCCCTCCCCCAGCCACCACGCTGATCGCACCCGCTGACGTGACCCGCGCGATGCGGCTGGAGCCGGTGACGGCGATGTAGACGTCGCCGTCCGGGGTCACCGACACCCCTCCGGGAGAGACCAGCTGGGCGCTGGTGGCGGTGCTGGCCGAGGCCAGCGCCGTGGAACCACCACCCGCGATGACGCTGATCCCGCCCGACGGAGTGACCTTCGCGACCCGACCGTCACCGGTAGCGGCGACGAAGACGTTGCCGGAGGAGTCCACCGCCACCCCTCCCGGGGAGGAGAGCCGGGCGCTGGTGGCCGTGCTGGCCGAGGCGAGCGCCGTGGAACCGCCTCCAGCGACGACGCTGATCCCACCCGACGGGGTCACCTTGACGACGCGACCGTCACCGGCGGTGGCGATGAAGACGTTGCCGGCGGGGTCCACCGCCAGCCCGCTGGGGTCGTCCAGCTGGGCGCTCGTGGCGGCGGTCGCCGAGCCCACGGCGGTGGCGCCACCTCCCGCGACCACGCTGATCCTCCCCGACGGGGTGACCTTGGCGACGACGTCGGCGGACTGCTCGGCGAAGTAGACGTTGCCGACGGAGTCCGCTGCCACGGCGGAGAGGCGGAACAGCTGGGCGTCGGTGGCGGCCGTGGCCGAGACCAGGGCCGTGAGGCCCCCGCCTGCGACGACGCTGATCGCCCCGCTGGGGGTGAGCCGGGCCACGAGCCCGTCGTTGGAGCTGCCGATGTAGAGGTCGCCCGAGGAGCGCTCCAGCGCCACCGACTCGGGGAAGATGACGTCGGCGCCGGTGCCGGTGGTGGCCGTCGCCAAGGTCGAGGGACCACCACCGGCGACCACGGTGAACGAGGGGGTGTGGGGCACCGGCGCTGCTGCGGCGGGCCCGACACCGAGGAGTGCGCTCGTGACGCAGCTCAGCGCGACGGCCCCCGTCGAGCAGGCGAGCCGCAGCCGGCGCAGCCGGTCCAGCCGGTCCGCCGGGCTGACGGGCCCCGCCGAGGACGCACCGGACGCAGCAGGCGGGAGATCACGCACCCGACCACCGTCGTCCCTCCGCGGGATGACGCCGGGGAGGCGCGCCGACCCGCAGCGCACCACTCACGACGCGAAGGCCGCGACCCCCGGAGCGACCGGGCTGGGCCGCGGCGAGAGCACACCGACCACAGATGAGAACCACTATCATCTGGCTGGTGACGGCACAGCTCTCGACCGACCAGTCCCCCGCGGCCCAGCACCTGGAGGACCAGCGCCGCAGCGCGGTCTTCGTCGCGGAGCGGCCCTGGGGCCAGTTCCAGCAGTTCGTGCTGAACCAGCACTGCACGGTCAAGCTCATCACCGTCGAGCCCGGCTGCCGCCTGTCCCTGCAGAAGCACGCCCTGCGCGACGAGCTGTGGCAGGTGCTCGACGTCCCCCTGGACGTGCAGGTCGGCGAGCGGCGGTGGACGGCGCAGGTCGGAGAGCGCGTCTACACCCCCGCCGGGTCCCTGCACCGCCTGGGCAACTCCGGCACGCGGGCCGGCCGCATCCTCGAGGTGGCCTTCGGCCACTTCGAGGAGCAGGACATCGTGCGCCTGGAGGACGACTACGCCCGCCCGGAGACCGACGCCTGACGGGAACCGTCGCCGCAGCCGCGCCGGAAGGGCCCGACGTCCGGCGGTACGCCGCCCGGGTCACCTCCAGCTGCACCCAGTGGATGGACATCGGCACCAGGCCGTCCTCATCCGTCAGCAGCTCGCCGTCCGGTGACACGCGCATCGCCTCCCACCCGACGCGGTGGCGCTCCAGGGCGCGGATCACGAAGCCACCGGAGGGCCGCTCCCGGAGCAGGACGCCGTGGACACGTACGCGACCTGGCAGCGGTGGGCGCACACCATCCGGCCGATGAGCTCCGGCTTTATCCCGGTCACGGGTCGACCCCCCCCACGACCTGGTCAGCGTCCAGAGCCGGTGTCACGCCACGTGGCGTGCTGCTCCGTCCGGGTGCTCTTCAACTTGCAGAGATCATGCTCCTGTGCAGCGGCTTTGCACGGCCGTTCGACTGTCGGTGGTGCCCCCTAGCGTCCTTCCCATGACCTGGATCGGCGCCGAGACGCCCCACGAGGGCTCCCTCGACACCGGTGGTGCGGGCGGCGGCGGCGCGTGGGAGTCCGAGCCGCTGCCGCCGGGCGCCCTCGGCGCCGAACCCCGTCCTGACACCGAGCAGGACGACGACGGCGCCCTGCTCCCCGACCTGCCCCCGCTGCCGCTCGCGGGACCGCTGGCCGACGCCCTGGCCACCGCGCGGGCCGGTGCCGACGCCGCCGCCGAGGCCGCCTGGTACCTGGCGTCGGTGGGTCCCGAGCAGCGGGTGCAGGCGCTGCAGCAGACGTCCCGCGCGCGCGACGTGCTCGACGCCGCCCTGGTCCGCACCCTGGCCAGCTTCACCCCGGACGAGGTGCGCGCCCTGGGCGCGACGTCCCTGGTCGACCTGGTGCTCACGCACACCGGCGCCAGCCCGCAGCGCGCCGGTGCCGAAGTGCGGCTGGCGGGTGTGCTCACGGCCCCGGTCGTGCCGGTGACCGCCGGCGAGCCGGGGGACGGAACGCAGTCCGGGGCGGCGGACGGGGGGCCGTCCGCGGGGACCTCGCAGGTGGGGCTCGGGCGTGTCGGCGCCGTCCACGCCGAGGGGCGACTGTCCACGGACGTCGCCGCGCTGGCGCAGCGCACGGTGGCCGACCTTCCCGCCAGCATCCGCCGCGAGCACGGCCCCGCCGCCGACGCCACCCTCGCCAGGGTGCTGCCCGACCTCACCCACGCCCAGGCGCGGCTGGCGTGCATCGCGCTCGCCCACCGGCTCGACCCGGACCGCGCCGACCGCGGCTTCGACCCGGACGACATCGACAAGCGGTACCTCACCTACACCGTCCACGAGGACGGGACCGTGGAGTTCCGGGGGCGCCTCGACCCGATCGCCGGAGCGGAGTTCAAGGCCGCCATCGACCACCTCTCCAAGCCCGAGCCCACCGTCCGCGCACCGCTCGCGCCGGAGCAGGACGCGCTGCCCGGGCTCGACGGCTCCGGTGACGGCGCCACGGCCGCCGCGGTGGACGACGACGACGACGCGGGCCGGCCGGCGAGCGACGACACGGGCCAGCAGCACAGCCAGGGCCGGGGCGGTGCGTCGGCCGGGGTGCCCGTCCGCGACCCTCGCACCGCACCCCAGCGGCGCGCCGACGCGCTGTCCCGGGTGGTCCGCGCCGGGCGCGCCAGCGACGAGACCCGCGGCGGAGAGCCCGCCCGCGTCATCGTCACCACCACCGACGCCGCGCTGCGCGGCGAGCCCGGCGCCGAGCCGGCGCACTGCGAGACCACCGGCCGCGCCCTCACCACCGCGCAGCTGCGGGTGCTGGCCTGCTCGGGGTCGCTGCAGGCCGTGCGGCTCTCGTGCGAGGGCGCCGACGCCACCGCGCTCTCCCTGGGACGGGCGGTGCGCCTGTTCTCCGCTGGTCAGCGCCGGGCGATGCTCGCACGCGACGGCGGGTGCGCGATCCCCGGCTGCACCGCCCCACCCGGGTGGCTCGAGGCCCACCACGTGCACGAGTGGGCGCACGGAGGCCCCACGGACGTCTCCCAGGGCGTGCTGCTCTGCACGCGCCACCACGTGCTGGTGACCATCGGCGTCTGGGCGGTGCGGATGGTGGACGGCGTGCCGCACGTCAGACCACCACGCAGCGTCGACCCCCTACGACGCTGGGTCATCAACCCGAGGCGCGGGCTGCGGGAGCGCACCTCCGCCACCCTGCAGCAGGTGCTGCTGGAACCCCCCGACCTGTGGTGCGACGACCCGCCGGACCCACCGCGGCCACCGCACCCACCGGGCGACGACACCCCCGACATCCCCTCGACGCACAGCACCTGCGGGTGCTGAGGCGGCACCCCGGCACGCCCTCGCCGGACCTCCCCCCGGTGCGCGACGTCAGACGGGAGGGCGTCGCCCGGAGGTCGCCCACAGCACCGACGCCAGCACCCGACCGTTGTGGATGTCCACCCCCAGCTTCTGGTAGGCGTTCTTCAGGTACCCCTCCACCGTCCGGTCCGACAGCGCTCCCCCGTCCGGGCGGCGCAGCCGGTCGGCGATCTGCTGGTTGGACAGCCCCTGCGCGGCCAGGTCCAGCACCTCCGCCTCCCGCGCGCTCAACGCGTCCAACGCCCCCTCGCGCTCGGCGCGCGCCGCCACCTGCCGGCGCAGGTCCGGGTCCACGTACGAACCCCCGTTGGCCACCCCGTCCAGCACCGCCGCGAACGCCGAGATCCGCGCGATCGACTTCTTCTGCACCAGCCCCACACCGTCACCACCCAGCCGCTGCGCCCGCTGGACGTCCTCGACCTCCATCTCGAAGGAGATCAGCATGATCCCGATCCCGGGGAACCGGGCCCGCAGCGCCTGCGCGGTCTCGAACCCCTCCAGCCGGTTCGGGGGGATCGCCTTGTCCAGCACCACCAGGTCCGGCGGGTCGACCTCGTCGATCCGCGCCAGCAGCTCCGCACCACTGGTCACCGCCAGCACCAGCTGGTGCCCGTACCGCTCCAGCGGCCCGCGGAACGCGGCCAGCGTGAACTCCGAGTCATCCACCACCGCGTAGCGCACGGCTCTCCTCCACAGCTGCGACCTCCACCGGGAAGGTCATGATGATCCGCGTGCCCCGCCCCGGGGGTGAGTCGATCAGCACCGTGCCCCCCAGCTCGGCCAACCGGTCGTTCAACCCCTGGAAGCCGTGACCCCCGGCCCCGGCGGCCGCTCCCCCGCGGCCGTCGTCGTCGACGACCACCGTCACCGCCCCCTCGCGGCAGGTGCAGCTGATCGCCGCAGAGGTGGCCCGGGCGTGCTTGATGGCGTTGGTCAGCGCCTCCGTGACGGCCAGGCGCAAGGTGGTCTCCTGCGGCCCGGTCAGGCCCGCCTGCGCCAGCTCGGCCAGGTCCACCCGCACCGGGAACGGCGCCTGCTCGGCCATGGCCAGCACGCTGGCGGCCAGCTCCACGTGCGACAGGCCCGCCGCGAACTCCCGCAGCTGCGCGGTGGCTTCCAGCACGTCGTCGCGCACCTGCTCCACCTCAGCGCCCAGGGAGGGCAGGCCCGCGTCCTCGCACCGCTCGGCGATGTCCCCCAGCCGGAACGCCAGGGAGAAGTAGCGCTGCTGGGCGCCGTCGTGCAGGTCTCGCCGGATGCGCGCCCGCGTGCGGGCCTCCGCCGCGGTCACCGCCTCCCCCGCCGCCAGCGCCGCGCGCACCCGCGAGGCGTTCGCCTCCCGCTCCTGCGCGGCGATCAGCTCCGCGTGCAGCAGCAGCGCCAGCGGCGCGCTCAGCGCCGCAGCCGCCGTGTCCAGCAGCGGACCGTAGGCGCGCAGGCGGGCGTCCGCGGTGATCCACGCGATGGTGGTGCCCTCGAACACCGGCCCGCCCTCCACCGCCGGGGCCGAGACCGCCGCCACCGTCCGCCCCGCGAACAGGTCGGCGCCCTGCCCCGGCCCGCCCGGGGACCCCTGCGGCACCCGACGCCGCAGCGGGTCCCACAGCACCACCCGCAGCGACCCGTCGAGGAACTCGTGCGCCAGCACCCCCTCCACCGCGGGCAGCGACAGCGACGGCACCGCCGCCAGGCGCCCCAGCAGCCGGCGCCGACGACCCCGCAGGTGCAGGTGGCTCACCAGCACCGCGGCGGGGAAGAGCAGCACCCCGGCGCTCTGCACGGTGAGGTCCTCCGCGAGGGCCGCGCCCTCGATGCCCGCCACGGCGGAGCCGGCCACCAGGCCCGACAGGGACGCCCCCACCACCGCGGGCAGCCGGACCAGCCTGTCGATCGACACGGCCACCACCAGCCGCGCGGCGCACAGCACCGTCACCCACCCGGCCAGCACGAGCGTGCCCAGGCCGAACGCCGCGTTGAGGCCCTCGGACAGGTCCCGGTCCGGGGTGAACAGCTCCGGCCACCACGCGTCCGGTGAGGTGCCCGTCCAGGAGGGCAGCGAGAACATCGACGTGGAGACGAACAGCGGACCGAGGACGACGACGGCGACCGCGGCCAGCGCCGCCCGGTGCCGGCGCCCGCCCGAGAGCAGCTGGGGGAACCCCGTCACCACGTAGATCAGCAGGATCCACACGAAGCCGCTGTAGAGCCAGCCGACGTAGCTGAGCGGGCCCGAGCCCGTCACGGACGCCCAGCTCAGCGGCCACGTGGCGCCGCTGAGCGTGCAGGCCAGCCCAGGACCGGTGGAGCCGTGCGGCGAGGTGGCGATCCACCGCCCCGTGGCGACCAGGGCCGCGCCCGCCAGCACCGAGAGCAGGCAGCTGACCGGGCGTGCGAGGGCGTCGGCGGGCCACACCAGGGCGGTGGTGCCCAGGAGCAGTGCGCCCGCGAGCGCCGTCACGGCGTCCGGGGAGCGCGCGGCGGCTCTCACCCCCGCATCATCGCGGCGATCACCGCGCAGCGGGAGGGGTGCGGTGGGCCCCCGGGTCCGCACGGTGACGGGGCGCCGGGGCCGGTGGGATGCTCGGTGGCACGGCCTCCGCACGCGCCACCGACGGTCGAGGGGAAGTGAGACGGTGTCGAGCGACGACGAGCCCGCGGCCGCTGCGCCGCTGCCGGTGGTGCGGGTGGACAGCAACCTGGGCTACGTCGCCTACGGTCCGGCCGCCGCGCCCGAGGGGATCGACCAGGCGTCCACGGTGCGGCCCGCGCCGCTGGGCCGCCGGGCGCTGGGTGCCCTCACCACCGCGCCGGGGGGTGCGCTGCACCTGCGGGTGTGGGCGGTGGTGCTGGCCTCCCTCGTGCTCCCGGGCAGCGGTCACTGGGCGCTGGGGCGGCGCACCGCGGGGGCGCTGGTCTTCGCCGTCGCCGTCGCCACGGCCGTGACCTCGGCCGCGCACGCGGCGCCCGCGCTGGTGGGGGTGCTGGGGTGGGCGGTGCTGGGGGTCGGGTCGGCGGCGCTGTCGGGGGTGGCGGCGCACCGGACCCGGCGGGTGGCGCGGCAGCTGCTCGAGCGTTCCTGACGGCGACGCGGGCGGCCGACCCGCCGACCCGCGTCAGCGCAGGTCGAGGCGCCGGGCGAGGTCTGCCAGATCCATCCGGGTCTGCGTGGGCAGGCCCTCCCTGGTGGCCTTCTCCCGCAGGCGCTTGAGGTAGGTCTTCACCGTCTCGATGCGCACGCCCATCTCGCGTGCCACGAGCTTGGCCGGCAGCCCCGTGGCGTACCAGCGGAGCACGTCCAGCTCGCGCACTGAGAACAGGGTGCGCAACCGGCGGACCTCCGCCAGGCGGTCGGTCACCACCTCCGCCACGGCCAGCTGGCCGTCCGCGGCGCGCCGCACCACGCGGACCAGCTCCTCCACGGTCCCTCCCGCGGACGCCGCGCCCCGCGCGCCGGCGTCGAGCGCGGCCAGGACGGCGCCGGGCGGGTCGTCGTCGTCGACCAGCACCACCACGGTGCGCCCGTCCGCCACGCCGGCGCGCACGTGGTGCGCGGCCCCGGGCGTGCGGCCCACCACCAGCACGTCGGCGGCCTCCGGCACCCGGGTCAGCACCGTGCGCAGGCCGAGGGCCAGCACGGGACGGGCGTCGAGCACCGTGACCCGGGACGGGGGCGGCCCGCCGCCGTCCTCCGCGTCCCGCGGGGTCAGCTGCTGGTCGCAGCGCTGCACACGTCCTCCTCGCCCCGGTGACCGACCCGGGTGGTCGGCCCCCCAGGCTGGCCGGGAGGGAGGCGGCGCGGCAGCGGGCTCGCCCGGGGGTCGGCCCACGGGCCAGCCCGCGGGTGCGGCCCGTCAGGCGGCGGCGAGCGACGGGGTGAGCGGTCGCCTGTGGACAACGAGAGCGGGCTGTCCGAGGGTTCTGCCATGGTCGACACCGACGACGCCGACACCGCGGCAGACGTGGACCTGGACGAGCGAGGGACGCCGATGAGCACGCTCTTCGTGGAGAACGACCCGGTCGTCGAGTCATGGCTCGCGCGCCGGCGCGAGCTCGGTCTAGACGGCAAGGACGAGGTCTGGGAGGGGGTGTACCACGTGGCACCGCACGAGCACGGGCGCAACGGCGAGACGGCGATGGCGCTGGCCGAGCACCTCAACGCCCGTGCCCGCTCCCGCGGGCTGCGACCGGGTGGCTCCTTCAACCTGGGCGACCCTGGCGACTTCCGCGTCCCCGACCTGGGCTTCCACCGCGGCGATGAGTCCCCGGCCCTGTACTACGCCTCGGCAGCCCTCGTCGTCGAGGTGCTCAGCCCCCACGACGAGACCTTCGCGAAGTCCAGCTTCTACGCCGCCCGCGGCGTGGACGAGCTCTGGGTGGTCGACCCGCTGACCCGCTCGGTGCGGATCTGGCAGCTCGACCCCACCGGCACCGAGTACGGCGAGACCGGCACCAGCGACCTGCTCGACCTGACGGCCGTCTCCGTGGCTGGGCAGCTGCACTGGCCCGAAGGCTGAGGGACTCGGGGCCCGCGGCTCCTGGCGAGGGCTGCCTGGAAGCCCGGGGCCGTGGCCGAGAAGTCGTCGGCGAACCACCAGCCCGACGTGGGCACCCGGCTGGGCGCCCGGAGCCTCGGTCGGCGCTCGCACCGCGGGTGCCGCCGCAGGTGGCTTCGGGGCCCCGGTCTGGCGGACCCGCACGACCCGGAGTGGACCGACGCCACCCTGGACGACGCCGCCACCGCGGCCTCCGAGACCGGACGGGTCAGCGCCGCGGGGAGGCGTCGGCCAGGGTGCGCCCCTGCACCTGACCGCGGTCAGCTTCGGAGGCGACCGCGGTCAGGTACGGGGGCCGCTGCTGGGCCGTGACATCCGCAGGTGACCGCGGTCAGTTCCGCCCGGACGCCGTCACAGGAGGTCGAGCCGGCGGGCGAGGGCCGCCAGGTCCAGCCGGGACCCGGTGGGGAGGCCCTCCGGCTCGGCCTTCTCGCGCAGGCGCTTGATGTACGTCTTCACGGTCTCCAGCCCGACCTTCATCCGCCGCGCCACCGACTTCGCCGGCAGGCCCGTCGAGTACAGCCGCAGCACCTGCAGCTCCCGCGGGGTGAACAGCGCCCGCAGCCGCCGCACCTCCGCCAGGCGCTCGGCCACCGCGGCGGCCACCCGCACCTGCCCGCCGCACGCCCCGGCCACCACGTGCAGCAGCTCGGCCACCGACCCGCCCGACAGCGCCACGCCCCGGGCTCCGGCCTCCAGGGCGGCGGTCACCTCGCCGGGGCGCTCGACGTCGTCGACCAGCACCACCACGGCGCGGCCGCGCTCGGCGCCAGCCCGCACCGACTCCAGCGCGTGGGGCGTGCGGCCCACCACCAGCAGCCCCTCGGCGGTGGACGGGGCCGCAGCGAGGGCGGCGCGCAGGCCGAGCACCACCAGTGGGCGCTCGTCCAGCACCGCCAGCACCGCCGGTACTGGCGTCTCGCGCGGTCGGGGCCACGCACCGTCGTCCTCGAGCATCACAGCCGGTCGCCTCCCCGCTCACGGCACACCGCCCCCGGGCACCGCAGCGGGCGGTGGGCGGGTGTCAGCCGCGGCCGTCCACCGGTCCCCACTGAGGGGTACCGCGGTCACGCCGTCGTTGCGTGATCGGGCCGCTGACCTGCACCGTAGGCAGCCGCGAGATTGATGCGCGCGCCCAGCCGGCACGCAGAACCAATCGATCAACAGGGAGGCGACGTGGTCGGACGGCCCGAGCGGGAGCTGCGCGAGGACGGCACCCCCCTGACGGCCCTGGCCATCGCCCTGAGGGACCTGCGCCGGTCCGCCGGCAGCCCCAGCTACCGCGAGATGGGCCAGCGGGTGCACCGCTCCCCCACCACGCTGTCGGAGGCGGCCGGTGGGGAGCGCCACCCCACCTGGGACACCCTGCACGCCTACGTCACCGCCTGCGGCGGTGACCCCGAGGCGTGGCGCGAGCGCTGGGAGGGCGCCGCCCGGCGTGGGACGGCCAAGCCCGTGCCGGCACCGGACCCCGAGCCGGTGGAGCCGGTCGAGCCGGTCGAGCCGGTCGAGCCGGTCGAGCCGGTCGAGCCGGCGGGGACCACGACGACGACGGCGGGGCCCGCGGGACGGCGGCGCTGGCTGTGGCCCGCGGTGGCCGCGGCGTGCCTGG
Source organism: Quadrisphaera sp. RL12-1S (assembly GCF_014270065.1). NCBI lineage: Bacteria > Bacillati > Actinomycetota > Actinomycetes > Kineosporiales > Kineosporiaceae > Quadrisphaera > Quadrisphaera oryzae. The sequence continues at coordinate 47,008 of NZ_JACNME010000020.1, forward strand.
TGGTCGGGGCGGGGACGGGGTTCGCGCTGAGCGCGGGGGCGGACGGCGGCGGGTCGTCGTCGTCGCTCGCCTCCACCGGGGCCGGGGGCCTGGGCGCGGGGCAGGGGCAGGGCCAGGGCCAGGGCCTGGGCGCGCTGGCACCCCCGACCGGGACGGCGGCGCCGTCGCTGGCGGTCGCCGACGGCAGCGACCCCCAGGACACCGGCTGCGCCCGCCTGCCCGGGGTGGAGACCCTCGACAACACCGAGGTCCAGCAGAACGGCATGACCGTGGGGCTGGCGCAGCTGAAGTACTCCCCCGGCTGCGGCGCCTCCTGGCCGCGCTTCGAGCCGTTCCCCGGCGCGAGCCTGGCCCCGGGGACCGTGGTGCACGTCGACATCGTCAGACCGGCCACCGGGGACGCAGCGTTCCAGTTCTCCGCGCCCTCGGTGGACGGGCAGCCGACGTTCGGCAACCTCGCGGTGAGCACCTCCGCGTGCGTCTACGCCTCGGTGAGCCTGGAGACCGCCGCCGGGCGGACACCGGCCTCGACCACCCACTGCTTCAGGGGCAAGACCTTCGTGCAGTGAGCTCGCCGCTAGCGCTGGGACCGCTGGGACCGCCGGGACCGCCGGGACCGCCGAACGGGGCAGCGTCCAGCGTCCGCCCAGGTGGCTCCCACACGATCACCGCCGTGCGGAGACCGGTGACCTGGGCGTGGACCTGCTCGGCCGTGCTCGTGGCCTGCGCGGCGGTCCTGTTCGCGGCGCCGCTGGCCGGGTTCGAGCGGTGGCCCGTCATCGCAGCGGCGCTGCCCGCGCGCGCAGCGCTGGGGGTGCTGTTCGCGGTGGCCCTCGTCGTCGTCGCGGTGCTGCTGGCCCGGCGCACCTGGCGGCCGCGGGTGGGCGTGCCGGTGGCCGTGGCGCTCGCCGTGGCCAGCGCGCTGCTCCTGCCGGTGGTGCTGGCGCGCGGGGTGGTGGACGAGCCGGTGGCGGCGCCGGCCCCGGGGCAGCTGCGGGTGCTCGAGTGGAACACCAACACCGACCTGACCAGCCCGGACGTCGTGGCGCGGCTGGCGGCGGCGCAGCGGGCCGACGTCGTCATCCTGCCCGAGGTGGCCCTGCGCTCCGGCAGCGCGTACCGGCGCGCCTTCACCGCGGCGGGCGTCTCCCTCATGCGCGTCAACCGGCACTCCTCCACCACGCAGGTGGCCGTGTGGATGGCGCCGCGGCTGGCGCGGCACTACTCGTCGGTGCCGGGGCCGGACCCGGTGAAGACCGTGGAACTGACGACCACCACGCCGGGGCTGCCGACGCTGCTGGCGCTGCACGCGCCGTGGCCGGTGGGCGAGCGGCTGGCGGGGTGGGACGAGGACGTCGACTGGGTGGCCTCGCAGTGCGCGGCCGGGGCCGCCGCCGGCAGGCCCGTGCTGGTGGCGGGCGACTTCAACGCCAGCACGGACGACTTCGGCGGCCCGTCGCTGGGCGGCTGCACCGACGCGGCGACGCTGCGGCACAGCGCCGGGGTGGGCACCTGGTCGACCCACGTGCCGACGCTGCTGGCCATGCCCATCGACCACGTGCTCCTCACGCCGTCAGCGGGCGCCGTCACCAGCTTCACGGTGCTGACCAGCGAGGACGGGTCGGGCACCCGGCACCGCCCGACGATGGCGGTCATCACGCCCGGGCCCTGACGGCCGGCGGTGCGCACAACGCCCATGATCACGGGCGGTGGTGCGCACAACGCCCATGATCACGGTGGGGTGGTCAGAGGAGGTCGAGGCGGCGGGCGAGGTCCACGAGCTCCAGGCGGGTGGTGGTGGCGATGCTCAGCGGCTCGGCCTTGGCGCGCAGCCGCTTCACGTACGTCTTCACCGTCTCCAGGCCCACGCCCATCCGCCGCGCCACCGACTTCGCCGGGATCCCCGTGGCGTACAGGGCCAGCACCTCCAGCTCGCGCGCGGTGAACACCGACCGCAGCTGCCGCAGCTGCTCGAGCCGCTCGGCCACCGACGCCGCCACGGCCACCCGGCCGCGGACGGCGCACCGCACCACGTGCGTCAGCTCGGCCACCGTCCCGCTGCCCACCGCCACGCCGCGGGCGCCAGCGTCCAGCGCGGCGGCGGCCAGGCCCGGGCTGTCGGCGTCGTCCAGCACGACCACCACGTGCTGGCCGCGGGCCACGGCGGCGACCACGGCGTCCAGCGCGCCGGGCACCTGGCCGACCACCACCACACCGGCGGAGTCGGGCACGTCGGCCAGCGCGGTCTCGAGGCCCAGCGCCACGAGCGGGCGGTCGTCCAGCACCGTGGCGGTGCTGCGCCGCAGCAGCACCACCGCCTCGTTCGCGCGGTCCACGAGCTCCCCCCTCGCCCCCAGGGCGACCGGCCCGCACGGCTGCGGGTCGGCTGATCACCAGGACGGTGCCACCGGCACCCGCGCCGGTCCACGCGGGACGAGGGGACTGACCGCCAGCCCGGCTGGCGGTCAGGGCGTCGCTCGCCGGGCCAGCTCCTGGCGCAGCGCGCGGTAGGTGCGGTGGTGCAGCGCCAGCAGGTCGTCCGAGGGCGTGGAGCCCCGGGCGGCGCGGGTGCGGGCCAGCCGCGCCAGGGCCGCGACGTCGACCGCCACCTCCACCACCTCCACCGACGCCGCGCCGCCCGCGGTGGGCGCGGTGGGCGCGGTGGCACGGCGGACCTCGGCGACGGCGGCGGCCGTGGCGTCGCGGTTGAGCGTCCACTTGGACCGGCCGCGGCCGTCGTCGCGCTCCACCTGGGAGTCGGCGTCGTGCGGGAAGTGGTCCGCCAGGAACTCCCCCAGCTCCGCGCCGGCGCGCAGGTGCACGAGCAGCACGCGGCTGCCGGCGCACTTGGCGTGCAGGTCGTGCGCGAGGTCGTGCGCGGACTGCGCCGGCCCGTGCGCCACGACGTGCCCGTGCCAGCGGCTGCCGCGCAGCGCGGCGGTGCCCACCCACAGCGCCTGCCGGGCGTGCAGGAACCGCTGCCGCTCGCTGGGCGGGAAGCTGCGCCCGTACACCCGCTGCGCCTCCAGCGCCGTGCTGAGGAAGCCGAGCCCCGCGTCCCGGGCCAGCCACGCCCCCACCGTGTCGGGCCCGCTGCCCCGCGCCCCGACGACGACGACGAGGTCGTGCCGCCCGCGCAGGCCCGCCAGCTCCGCCCGCTCCGGCCAGCGCGGCGGGTGCCCGGCGTGCAGCAGCGGCACCCAGAACCACAGCTGGGCGGCGTACCGGTCCTGGCACCGGGCCAGCTCCAGCGGCCGGTCCTCCACCAGCGCCGGGGCCAGGCGCATCGCCGTGGCGTACGCCTCGGTGAGGTCCTGCTGGCACTCGACGGCGCGGCGGCGCTCGTCCGGTGCCGGTCTCACGGGACGCAGCCAGCCCGTGCGGGCCGCGGCGGGGTCGGCGGTGATGCCGACGTACTGGCGCAGCGGCTCGGGCCCGGGCGGCGCGCCGTCGCCGTCGTCGTCGCCGGGGGTCCAGGTGCGGGTCCAGCAGAACGCGTCGTGACCCAGCTCGAGCGCGCGGGCCAGCACGCCCTGAGCGCCGGCGCTCAGCTCGCCGGCGGGACTGTGGAGCAGCTCCAGCGCGCGAGCGGCGGAGCCGATGCCGTCCCTCGCGGTGGCCACCTGGTGGGCGTCGAGCCAGCCGAGGTCGTCGTAGAGGAGCGCCTCGTCGATCTCGAGCAGGCGGGCGATCTGCGAGACGCGCTCGCGCGGCGGCTCCGTGGTGCCGCGCATCCACGTGCGCAGGGTCGACACCCCGACGTGGCGGGACGGGTCGTCCGGGTCGGTGAGGGCCGCCGCGAGGTCCGCGCGGCGCAGGCCCATCGCCGCCAGCGACCGGGCCACACGCTGCGCCCACGGCGCGTCCGTGGCGTGGGGTCCACGGGGGGCGTCCGCACCGCCGGGGTGCCGCTCCGTCGTGGCCACAGCGGATGCTAGATCGGCGCGGCGCCCATGATCACGCAGTCGGGCGTGCCCCGTCGGAGGGACGAGGGGCGGGTCAGGCCAGCTGGGAGTCCAGGAAGGCCCGCGACGCGCGCGCTATGGCCGGCTGGTCCGCGCGGACGCCGTCGTCCCCGGTGGCCAGCGACCGCGTGATCTCCCCGTGCGCGATGGCGAGGGCCGCCCGCGCGAAGGTGCTGGGCACCACCCCGTCCGCCAGGCGAGCGCCGGTGCCCTCCAGCACGCTGCGCGTGTGCGCGAGGATCGCGGCGTCCGCCTCCGCGTGCTGCTGGGCGAAGTCGTCGACGATGCTCGTCCGCGCCGCCATCGTGGTGAGCAGCAGCCGCAGCCGGAAGTCCGGGCTCCCCTCCGACTGGCGCAGCCGTCGGTGCACCGCGGCGGCGTCCCGGTCGGCCGCGGCGGCGGCGTCCTCCCCGGGCCGCAGCTGCGGGCCGCGGCTCAGCAGACCGGCGCGGAAGAGCGCCCAGCCCACGAGGTCGTCCACGTAGTGCTCCTGCAGCGCCCACCGGTCCCGCAGCTGAGCGGCGGTGGCCGCGTGGCCCTCAGCGCGCGCCTGCTCCACCACGCGCGCGGCTGACAGGGACGAGAAGAAGCGGGGCTCGGAGACCGACGCGGCCACACCGAACTCCTCCCCCAGCACCGCCAGGCCGCCCTCGAGCAGCTGCGCGGTGATGCCGTCCTCGGCGAGGCGCCGCCGCGTGACGGCGGTGCTGCGGGTGCCGGTGACGGGGTCCACCAGGCGCAGCAGGACCTCGGCCGGACCGGTGCGCGGCACGGGTGAGACCGGCACCGTCGGGTCCACCGGGCGAGCACCGCCCGCGCCCCCGCCGTCGTCGTCGAGGGGCTCCGTCCAGACGCCCACCAGCCCGGTGAAGCCCAGCTGGAAGGCGTCCACGGCCTGGTCGCGGGCCAGTGCGCTCTCGCCGAGCGCGGTGAAGCGCAGGCTGACCCCCTCCCCCAGGCTGCCCACGGCACGGGCCAGGTCACCGGCCCCCACACCGGGGCGCAGCCGCAGGCCCAGCCCCAGCAGCAGCGGGGCGAGCACGCCGTGCCAGGCGCTGTCGTACACCGCGTAGTTGCGCTGCTGCACGGCTCGCAGCCACGGGCGCGACGCCGTGAGCGCGCACGAGAGCACCTCCACCCGGGACGTCACCGGGGCCCGCAGCGAGTACAGGTTGGTCTGCGCGAGGTGCCCGGCCACCTCCCACGCGGTCGCGCCGGCGGGCATCTCCGCGTGGAGCGCCTGCGCCTGCTGCACGGCCCCCGCGAAGTGGTGCTCGAACCACAGGGCGTGGCTGAGGAGGTCGTCGACGAAGTCGTCCTGGCGGGGCCACCTGTCGCGCAGGTGCGCCGCGGTCACCCGCAGCGGTCCGACGCGGGTGGCCGCGGCGCACACGCGCGACGCCGACAGGCACCCGAAGAACAGCGCCGGCGGGACCCGGTCCGCCCCGGGCCGGGGGGCGTCGGTGACGGGGGTGCGGGGCTCCAGCTCGGCCAGCAGCAGGCTGACCCCGGCGTCGAGCAGGGCGGTGGTCATGGGGTGCGCGACGAGGCGCTCGCGGGCCTGCAGGGTGCGCCGCGTGGACGTCTCCGGGTCCCTGAGGCGTCGCAGCAGCACGCCGCCATGGTCGCGCGTCCCGCGGCCGCGCGGTCAGGGGGCGCTGGTGAGGGTCGCGCTGACCACGCCGGCCGGGACGGACGTCGCCTCGACGGGGCGCCAGACGGGGCGGTCGGACGTCCACTCCTGGCCCTGCCACACCACGCGCTCCACCCCCAGGCCCCGGTGCCCGTCGACGAGCCCCCGGGCCACCGCCCAGCCCAGCTGCACCTCGGCGGCGTCCGGCGCCTCGCCGCCACCGTCCCCACCGCCGTCGCCGCTGGTCACGGGCAGGAAGCAGGTGCGCCCCCCGTCGCGCGCGCAGGCGGAGACCGGGGTGCGGGTGCCGTAGGAGGCGTCCACCCAGCGGCGGGCGAACTCCGCGTTGGGCGCCACCCCGTCCGCGCCCAGCGGCCACGCCGGCAGCGGCTCGGCCGGGACGGACCCCGCCACCACCAGGCCCGGGGTGGCGGGGACGGTGAGCCGGTCGGCCAGGGCGGTGATGGCCTGCACGTACCCGTGGGTCTGCCCCTGCGAGAACGACGGCGGGGGCACCCCGCGGTAGCGCTGCACCGCCCCCGGCCCGGCGTTGTAGGCGGCGAGCATGAGGGAGACGGGGTCCCCGCGGTAGCCGCGGCCGGAGACCTGCTGGAGCAGGTAGCAGTCGTAGGAGGCCGCCGACGCCAGGGAGTCGGCGGGGTCGGTGATGACCGCGCCACCGCCGTTCGCGTCCACGCCGTGCTCGGCCCAGGTGCCCGGCATGAACTGCCCGAGCCCGCGGGCGCCGACCGCGCTGACGGAGTCCGGGTCCCACCCGGACTCCTGCTGGACCTGCGCGGCGAGCACCGGCGCGGGCAGCTGCGGGCACAGGGTGAGGGCGTAGTCGAAGGCCTCGCGGTAGCGGTCCGGCACGCCCCCGGGCCCCACGGCCACCGACGACGAGGTCGGCGCCCGCCACCGGTCCCCGGCGTCGCGCCCGGCGGTGAGCACGACCACCACCACCGCGGCCACGAGCACCACCGCCACCACCGCGACGGCGGCGACCACGGCGGCGGCCGCGGCGGCGAACCACCACAGCGCCCTGCGGCTGACCACCGCTAGCGCAGCCGCTGGGCGGTGTCGGTGAGCCGCCGCTCCACGCCGTAGAGGACGTGCTGGACGGCGCGCGCGGGCCGGCCGGGCACCTTCCACAGGGCCTGGTGGGCGCCGAGGGACTCCAGCGCCGCCACCTCCACCTCGGAGAACCCCAGCTGGTCGCCGAAGACGCGGGCGTTGACGGGCTCCTGGCGGAAGGAGACGACGACGTCGGCGTCGTGCACGAACGACCGGCCGGACTCCTGCGCGGCGAGCACGTCGGTGAGGTGCTGGGTGGCGCCGAGCAGCTCCACGCCCAGCGTGCGGGCCTTCTTCACCACCTCCTGCACCACCGCGCCCAGCTCGGGGACGCGGACGGCGTTCCACAGCTCGTCGACCACCACCACGCCCCACGCGCGGCCGGGCGCCGTCCACGTGGTGAGCATGAGCGCCGCCGACGCCGCCATGAGGACGGGGACGACGTCGGGATGGGTGGCCTGCACGCCGGACAGGTCCCAGACCACGACGTCGGCGTCGAGGTCGAGCTCGGGCGAGGTGGGCCCGTCCACGAAGCCGGCGAGGTCCCCGAAGACGAGGCGGTCCAGCAGCAGGCCCAGGTCGCGGCCCCAGGCGTGCAGCTCCCCCTCGGTGAGCGCGTCGGTGGTGGAGCCGGCGACGGGCTCGTCGGGGTCGGCCGGGGCCGCCAGCAGCGCCTGGCGCAGGTCCACCACGGTGGCCTGCCGCCCCGCGAGCGCGGGTGAGGCCAGCGTGCGGTCCAGCTGCACCCGCAGCGCGAACCCCTCGGCGGGGGTGAGGCGGCGCCCGGCGAGGAACTGCAGCACCGAGCGGACCAGGCCCTCGCGGCCTGCCCGCTCACCGCCGCCGTCACCGCCGCCACCGCCGCCGCCGTGCAGGCGGGCGTCGAGGAGGTTGAGGCGCAGGCGGCCGCCGGCGGCGAAGCGGTGCACCGCACCCCCGGCCTCCCGCCCGAGCGCGCAGAACTCCCCCTCGCTGACCCGGCGCCCGCCGTCGGCGGCGTCGACGTGGTTGACGGCGCGGGTGTCGTAGACCCACGCGCGGAAGCCGTGCTCGGCCACGGCGCGCACCAGGTAGCTCTTGAGCAGCGCGGACTTGCCGGCGAACTTCGACCCGAGCACCAGGGTGGACGAGCCCGACGTGCCGTGGTCGAACCAGGCGCGGCCGCTGTGGCGGACCGGCTCGCCGGTGTGGGCGTCGTACCCGACGAGCACGCCGCGCGGGGAGTCCCAGGCGGGGGCGTGGGCGTAGGGAAAGAGGGGCTGCAGGCCGTAGAGGTCGCTGCGGATCGGCGGGGCCGCGTAGTCGCCGAAGCCCAGCGCGGCGGCGGTGCGGCGGGCGCGGGGGTGCTCCTCGAGCGTGGGCCGCAGCGATGACCCGGACGCGACGGGCGGGCGGGGCCGGGTGCCGTCACCGGGCTCGCGGAGCCGGTAGGCGGCTGCCGCGGCGGCGCGGGCGACGCCGTCCCACGCGGTGTCGACCCCCCGCGCGACCGCGACCGCCGCCCGCGACGCTGCCGTGGCACGGCGGCGCGCGTGGCGCGGGAGGGCCGGGATGCCCGCGACAGCGCCGCCGACGAGCTCCTCCCAGGGGAGCGGTTCCGGCGCGTCGGAGGATCGGCCCACATCCGGTGACGGGTCGGTCACTCCCAAGGGGCCGATCCTCCGAGCACCCGGAGAGCAGTCCCTCCCTGTGCGCTGGACGCGGACCGGAGCGTCAGAGGACACGGGCCAGCCCCCGCCCGAGCAGCGTGCCGGCCACCACGGCCTGGTCCTGGCGCCGCGGCGCCACCGGGGCCACGTGCACGCCGCAGGCGCGGGCGGCCGCGACGAGCGCGTCGCCGTCGTCGTCGAGCTCGGCCAGGGAGGGGGCGTTGAGCACGAAGAACGCCGCGCCGTACCCGCCGTGCCACCCCCCGCCGGCGGCGGAGACGTTGAGCCGGCGCTCGTCGGCGGGCCGGTCGAGGGTGGCGCGCAGGTGCGAGGTCGACTCCCGGACCTGGCGGCGCAGCTCCTCCCCCTGGTCGTGGCGGTGGGCCTCGGCCAGCGTGGACACCCGGTCGCGCAGGTCGACGACGACGGCGACGACGTGCTCCAGCACCCGCCCGCGCACCGCGGCGCCCAGCGTGTGCAGCGGGACCAGGTCCACCGAGCTCTTCGCCTCGTCGCTGAAGCCCGTGACCTCGTAGCCGCGCAGGAACCCGTCCCCGTGGCGGCCCAGCACACCGACGTGCGTGGGCCGCACGTCGAGGGAGGGGACCATGCGGGAGGGGTCGGTGGGCTCGGGGTCCCACAGGGACACGGACCTGTCCAGCAGACCGCGGTTGACCCCCGCCAGCAGCTGCGCGTCCAGCGGGCGGCGCACGGCCACCTCGGCGGCCTCCAGCAGCGGCACCGCGGCGCGCAGCCGGTCGGCCACCACCCGGGCGGCGGCCAGGTGGGGGTCGGACTCACCGCGGACGCGGGCCGCCCGGGCGGCGGCGCGCAGCGCCGGGCCGGAGGTGGCCCACAGGGTGAGGAAGTGGTCGTACCGGGGGTGGTCGGCGGCGTCCTCACGCGCGGCGTCGGCCACCTCCCGGAACGCCGGCGGCGCCGGGGCGGCTGGACCAGCTGTGCCATCGGCGTAGGAGCACACCGAGTACATCGCCACCCTGTCGAAGGAGTCCGACAGCTGTCCCAGCGCCCGCCCCAGCTCACCGCGCAGCCGGTCGTGGCGGAGCACGTCGGGCAGGCCGCCCCACGCGGCGTCCACCTGCACGCACACCCCGTAGTGCCCGCCCGCCGCCCCGGAGAGGGCGGTGGCGCCGGAGGCGGAGCTGGGCTGGAAGAAGACGCACACGTCGCCGTCCTCGTCCCCGAAGGGGACGTCGCGCCAGGTGATGGTGCCGAACGCCGCGGGCAGGCGGCCGGGGGCGTGCCGGCCCGCCTCCAGGCCCGCGAAGCCGCTGGCCGAGGAGTACCGCAGCTCCCCGGCGCGGCTCAGCCCCCGCCAGCGCACCACGTCGAGCAGGCGCTGGTGCAGCGGGCGCACCCCGAACGGCGCCGCGAACAGCGCGACGCCCACCACCGCCACCACCAGGCCGGTGAGCATGAGCTCGGGGCTGCGGGCCAGCACCCCCAGCGGCACGCTGAGCACGAACACCCCGGCGAAGAACCACGGCAGCAGCGCCTCGCGGGCGGTGCGGCCGCGGGCGAACGCGGCGTAGGTCACCGACCGCTCGCCGATCACGTGCTCATTGGCTGCGCGGGCCACGGGTCCTCCTCCTCGACGACGGGGACGACGGCGACGACGGCGATGACGACGGGGACGCCGAGGTGGCGGAGGACCCGCCCACCCGGCGGCCGCGGCGCTCGCGGGCGCGGTCCCCGTGGGTGCGGGCGGGGCTGGCGCCGTCCTCCCGGGCCCCGGGTCCGGTGCCGCCCGGACCGGGACCGGCGCCGGGGGCGCGGCCCACCCAGTACAGGGGGTTGACCGGCGTGCGGCGGGCCTCGCGCTCGGCGCGCTGGGCCTCCCGGTCGCGGCGGCGCGCGTCCCAGCGGCCGCCCACG
>NZ_JACNME010000021.1 GCF_014270065.1 Quadrisphaera sp. RL12-1S
TGCAGGTGCAGTCTGTCTCCAGCGCTGAGTCCCAGGGCAGAGCGGACCTCAGCGGGGATGACGAGCCGGCCCTGCTGGCCGAGCACGAGCGTGGCATCCATGCGTTCATGGTGGCACGAACTGTTCTGTCGTGTCATGAGTCTTTCATCTCGCTGACCACCGTGCACCGGACGCCGTGAGGCCTCCGGGTCTCTTCTCTGGCCGACGCCGCGAAGCGTCGCAGAGGGGATCGCTGACCGGACGTCGCGACAGGCCGCAGGGGCCCAACTCCATGGGCCGCGGGCTTCAGAGCCGGGTGCGCCCGGCGCAGAAGTCAGGTGATCAGCCGGGGTGACCCGCGAGGACGTGGAGGACCTCATCGATAGCGGTGGGTACCGTCGCCAGCTGCAAGGTGGCGCCGGCGGCCGTCGTCACCTCCAGCAGGCGGGCCCCTGGGGTCACGGACCAGGCTGAGCGCCACCCGCTGCGCTGGACGGTGCCCTCCGCGACGGCCGCGATGTCGACCTCTACCGGTGCCATAGGGAAGATGCGCATCCCCCAGCGGAAGGGGCGCAGTGTGATGCGGCCTGGTTCCAGTGCAGCTCTGCCGTGGCGCCAGCGGCGACTCAGCCCAGGCTGATCGCCGCTCAAGATCCGTAGGCCGGCGTCGAGGTGCCATCGCTGGGGGTGCTGGTCCTCGGGTGCCTTGCTGGGTCCGCCGACGCGTCGTCGCACCCACGCTGACAGGACGGCTCCGAGGAGCACCGCTGCTGCGATGAGCAGCACCAGGGCGCCCCAGTCCTCACTCACGGGAGAGGTGCTGCGAGGTGGTGTGTGTCGGCGGAGTCATGGCCGCACTTTGGAGGTGTCCGCCGTCGGGCGACAACAGGAGCACGCGCAAGCGAGCGAGCGGTGATGAGCTCGTTGGGCTGTCGCAGAAGAGGACCGGTGACTGGACGCCTCGGCGCGGGTCGCGACGCAGTGCTGCCGCAGGCCGCCGTCCGTCGCGGATGGGACCCCCGACTGGTCAGCGGCACGCTGACCAGTCGTGAACGGGTATTAGCTGGCACCCAGTCCAGGTCCCTCCAGAACCTCGTTGATCAGGCAGGCGACGAGATCGGGTCGGCTCAGGAAGGGCGAGTGGCTGGTAGACCACTCCACGCTGCGCGTGCACCGCTGCGCCATCAACCGCTGCACATCCGGATCCAGCACGCGGTCGTGAGCGCAGACGACGTACGTCGAGGACGTCGAACGCCACGCAGCGCGCTCGGGCACACCGCGTCCGTGCCCACCAGCCTGAGGACGCAGCAGACTCCCCGCCCTAGCCGCGACCTGCGGTGAGCAGTCGGCGTACAGGGCTTCCGCCGCGCGACCGTGAGCGATCTCGCTGGTGCCGTCGGAGCAACGCACGACAGCCGCGTCAGCCCATGGAGCTGGGCCGCCCAAGCTCGCGGCGCTCTCGCCGGCGTCGGGAACGAAAGCCGCGAGGTAAACCAGGTGTGCGACACCTGACAGGCCAGTGATGACAGACCCGCCGTAGGAGTGGCCGAGCATCACCGGCGGCGCGCCGGCAACCTTCGCCGTCGCCTCGACGACTGCCTGGACGGCGGCAGCATCAGCGGCCAGAGAACCGCGGTGCAGCTCGGGAACGACGACGCCGATGCCTCTCTCGCGCAAGGCAGCGGCCAGGAGGTCGAAGTGAGCCGGTACGTGCCACAGGCCGTGGACGAGGATGACACTCACGCTGGTGTCGATGCACCGTCTGGTGCTCGGGGCTCCGGGGCGGGGCCGCGAGGTGGGCGTCCGAAGACGATGCAGAAGGGGTGCCCGGCAGGGTCCAGAAAGGTCCGGAAGGTCCCGTGGATGGCTTCCGCAGCGCTCGGGCGACGTTTGGCTCCCAGGGCCAGCAGTGCTGCCTCGGCGATGTCGGGGTCTGAGACGCGGATGTCCACGTGCATCTGCTGCGGCTGCCCCGGCTGCGGCCAGGTGGGCGGTGAGTAGTCGTGGACGCGTTGGAAGGCCAGGTCGCGTCGGTCGGGGCCGAGACCGATCACCGTCCAGTCCTCGAGGTTCTGGTTGATCTGCATGCCCAGCACGGCGCAGTAGAACGCTGCCAGGGCCTGGGGGTCTGGGCAGTCGATCACGGTTTTCTCCAGATGGCCGATCACCTGACGAGCATGCCCCCGGCGGTCTCCTCTTCCCCGGGGAGGAGGAGACAGGCCCTCCTCGGCCGCGCGCACCACCGCTGCCCGGTCAGCGTCCCGGCTGACCGTCGCTACCTGAGCATCACGACTGAGCGGCCAAGAACGTGCGCGCACCCCGCACTCGGCTCCTCAGCCCCGACAAGGTCGCCCTGCAGTCGAGACGCACGTCGAGCGGCTCGGCCGGGCCCAGGTCACTGCGATGCGCCCGCGGGATCTTCTCTGGGTCGAGACCGTCACGGACAGCGATGAGACGACCAAGCTCGTACCGGCTCACAGCGTCAGGGCCCGCCACGTGGTGAACCCCAGACCGATCCGAGGCTGCGAGCTCGAGCAGCGCCGAGGCCAGGTCGTCCACGTGGACCGGACAGCGGATGTCATCGACGAACAGCGCACCGCCCGCTCCCGCCGCTGCGGACGCCGCCCGCTGCTCGTGAGCGGAAGCACCGGTATCGGTGATGATCAAAGAGGTGCGGACGACCACAGCGCTTGGCGCTAGTTCCTGCACCGCGACCTCTGCTGCAACCTTGGCTGCTCCGTAGCGGGTGACTGGGTCCGGTGCCGCGGTCTCGGTGTAAGGGGAACCTCTCCCGGAGAAGACAGCGTCGGAGGAGACGAACACCAGCCGCGCCCCCACTGCCCCCGCGGCCTTCGCGATGTTGGCCGGCCCCTCGGCCGTGGTCGCCCAGTCGTCCTGGCGGTAGGCAGCATCGATGACGACGTCTGGTCGAGTCTGGGCGAGCAGGGCGCGGACCATCCCGGGGTCGCGTACGTCCAGCTGGAGCCATTCGGCGCCGGTGCTCTGGGGCGGTGTGGTCCAGTACGTGCCCGTCACGCGTGCCCCGTTCAGCTGGGCCTGGCGCAGCACCTGTCCTCCGAGCAGGCCGCTGGCCCCGAGCACGAGCAGGTTCATCTGCGCACGCTAGGGCCGCCACTGGTATCGCGGTGCTCTCTAGCCGTGTCGACCGCCCACGGTCACAAGCCGTCTCACGGGGGACCGCTCACCGCGCCCAGTCGGGGGGTTCGCGAGCACCGGCAGCCGGTGCCGCCATCCGTCGCAGCAGGGATCGGTGTACGTGTAGCGGAGGGCGCCCATCGACTACGCCAGCGCGCATTCGGAGATGACCGCCTCCCACCAAGCACCGAAGTCTTCTATCGACTCGTTGCCGGTCTCTGGCCACAGCAGGTGAACCCCGTAGGAGACAAGCCGGCGTCGACTCTCAGGCGCTACCGGATGGTCCATCAAGGCGCTGTTCATCGAAGGAGCCACTACCACCCGCTGCCCAGCCCCGATCGCCTCGGCGGCGACGGCGGTCACCAGTGTGTCCGCGACCCCGCTGGCCAGCTTGTTCAGCGTGTTGAAGGTCGCCGGGGCCACGCAGACCGTGCAACTGCCCGCTGGCAGCGGCTCACCGTCGTTCACCAACGGCCTTCCGGTCACTCCCTCGACGGCCTTCCGGTCGAGCCACGACAGGGCATCCCCCGAAGCGCCCACCCAGATGTCGGCTCCGAGGTCACGGGCCAGGTGCAGTCCGGTCTGTAGCGACCTCAAGGGACGGGCAGCGCTGATCAAGAGCATCAACCTCGCCGCGGCCGCCGCACCATCCGAAGCCTTCATGAACAACTACGGTGTCATGTCGAGCTGCACAGACTCCACCCGTCAACGCGCGACGAAGGTGATCGACGAGGGCAGCGGTGCGCTTCGGTCGGAAGTACCCTGCCGGGCCATGCACCGCAGCCGCTTCTCGACAATCTTGATCGACGCCCCGAAACAGGAGGCGGCCGCCAGCACCTCCTTCTGGTCAGCCGCGTTGGGCGCGCCGACCAGCCAACCGCCTGGCGAACCGCAGTACTCGACCCTGCATGGCGCCGCCCCTGGCCTAGTGGTGGCGGTCCAGGTGGTTGAAGATTCAGCTCGCTACCACGTCGACATCGAGACCGATGACGTGGCTGCGGAGGTGGAGCGGTTGGTGGGGCTGGGGGCGACGCCACTGTCTACATGGCAGGGGTGCCACACCCTCAAGGCTCCTGGCGGCCATCTGCTCTGCGTCATCCCCATACACAGCGACCCAGACAAGTTCGCCGCCTCGGCGAACACCTGGGCCTAGGGCGCGTGCTCTCCACTGGCATCAGGATCGTGGCGTGAACTTCGGCCGTCTCTAATGAGGACGGTGCTCCGGTCGGCGTCTCGCTGACGACCGCTCACCGGACGGTCGTCGGGCCTTCTCGACCGTCCTCATCACGCCGAGTGCTCGAGTCTCACATGGCCTGTGCGGTGGTCCGTCTCCTTCTGGTGCGGCGAACGAGACGGGTCCCGGTGCCTTGCCCAGTCCCTTGCTGAGACTCCCCTGGAGCGGGCCAGGGACTGACCCGGTACCTGGACCCCTTCCCCGCTGTGGTGGCCGCCGCCTCCACTGCGAGAGTCTCCCTCCTGGTGAGGACGCGCCGGGGGCTCCAGGGGCACCTCCGAGATGCTGCCGCGACCAGCTCGTCGGCCAGGTTCGTGGACAGGCCGCCTCGCCCCGCAAGTCCCCGGGCCGACCCCCCGTGGTGGCGTCGCCGTGGCCGCAGTCGCTGATGAGCGTCTGCGGCCACGTGACGCGGACACCGAGAACCAGGTCTCGATCAGCGCATGCTCCATCCACTCGGCCGTCACCCACTCAGCAGCTGGGCGGTGACCCCGCCGCTCAGGTGGTCGAGGAGCTCGACGATCGGGGCGCAGCCACGACGAGATGGTCGAGGCCGATCGCGGCTCGTCTCCCGGGTGTCGCTCTGGTCGAACCCGGCGGGCCGTTGCGGCGGCAGCGTTCAGGCGCCGCGCAGGTCGAGGGCCAGCTCCGACGGACCGGAGGAGTCGAGGACCACGGGAATGCCCCAGTCCTGCTGGTACAGGTGGCACGCGGCGAACTCCGGCACCTCCCCGGTGACCGGGTCGCCGTCGCACGCGGCGGCCTGCACCGACACGTGCAGCACGCCCGTCGCGCCCTGCTCCAGGGCGGAGGCGTCGATGACGAGGCCCCGGGTGAGTCCCTCGGCGTCTCCGGCACCCGCGCTGAGCAGGCCCTCCGGCGACGACGACACCACCAGCCGCGTCGGGTCTCCCCAGCGGTGGTCGAGCTTCTGCCCGGTCGGCGGGGTGAACGCCACGCGCAGCGCCACGGGTCCCGGCGCCAGCGGCGTCGGCGGGCGCTTGACGCGCTGCGCCTCCCCGGCCAGCTTCGACGCCGCCGCCGGCACCTGCAGCCGGGTGAGGCGCGAGGCTGCGCTCTCGACGACGACGAAGGTCGCCGCCCGCCCGGCGTCGTCCAGCTCCACGGCCACGGCGGTCGGCTCGGCGAGGTCGCGGGCGAGCGTGGTCACCTCGCCCGCGTCGCCGCCGAGGGGGTCGTAGCGGCGCAGCGCGCCGTTGTAGGTGTCGGCCACCACCACCGACCCGTCCGGCAGCAGCGCCATGCCGAGGGGGTGCTGCAGCAGCGCCTGGGCGGCCTCGCCGTCACGCAGGCCGAACTCGAACAGGCCGGTGCCCACCACGGACCCGACCTCGTAGCCGGCACCGGCGACGGGAAGGACGTTGGCCATGCGGTCGTCGTCGACGTCCTTGACAGCCCGGTCAGCAGGAGCGTCGCCCGATCGCTCGAGCCAGCGCAGGGCGGACGTCTCGGCGTCCAGCACCCACAACCTGCTGCCGTCGGCGGAGGTCTCCAGCGCGCCGGTCTGCGCGAACCACGCCTGCTCGGCGGCGCCGTCGCGCAGGCCCTCGGCGGTGGTGCCGGCGAGCACCCGGACCACGCCACCGGTGGCGTCGACGGCGCCGGCCGGACCGGCCGGGGCCGGGTCGAGCGCCCACAGCTGGTGCACGCCGGCCATGGCGATGACCAGCTGGTCGTCGAACCAGGCGGTGTCGAGCGGGGTGGACAGGTCCTGCTCCAGCGCCGGACCGCCGCCCTCGCGGCGGCGCAGCTGGCGCCCGGTGCCCGCCAGCGTCACCAGCGACAGGTCGGCCAGGCGCAGCCCGCGCACGGCGTGGTTGGTGGAGTCGGCCACGGCCACGTCCCACCCGACGCGCGCCGCGACGTCGGGCGGCAGCAGCGTGAGGCCGACCGGCTCGGACAGGCGCGCCTGGTCGGGGCCGCCGTCGACGAGGCCGCGCTCGCCGGTGCCGACGCGAGCGCGCTCGGTGGTGAGGTCGTCGTCGAGGACGACGAGCTGGTGGTGGGCGGTGTCGGACACCAGGTAGCCGCCGCCAGCGCTGTCGGGGAGCGCGAGCAGCGCCGTGGGCAGCGCGAAGGCGCTGTCGGGGGCGGGCGGCGCCACGTAGGGCTGGTCGCCGCGCCGCAGCGTGCCCTTCGCCTCGTGCTCGGCCACCAGCTCGCGCAGCAGCACCCCGAGCCCGTGCGCGTGGCCCTCGCCGCTCATCGACGCGACGACGTAGCCCTCCGGGTCGACCACCGTCAGCGTCGGCCACGCGCGCGCGGCGTAGGCCTGCCAGGTGGTCAGCTGCGGGTCGTCGAGGACGGGGTGGCGCACGTCCCAGCGCAGGACGGCGGCGTCGACGGCCTCGACGGTGCCCTCGTGGGCGAACTTCGGTGAGTGCACCCCGACGACGACGAGGACGTCGGCGAACTCGTGCTCCAGCTCGCGCAGCTCGTCCAGGACGTGCTGGCAGTTGACGCAGCAGCTGGTCCAGAAGTCGAGCAGCACGATGCGGCCGCGCAGGTCGGCCAGGGACAGGTCGGCGCCGCCCGTACCCACCCAGCGGCGGCCCACGAGCTCGGGGGCGCGGACGCGGGTGCGCTTCACCGGGGTGGCCAGCTGCTTCGGAAGTCCATGATCACGGACGGGGGAGGTCATGCGAGGGCTCCAGCGGAGGTGTTCGGGATCAGACGAGGGCGGTGTCGTCGTCGCGGTGGACCGCGCCGAGGGCGTCCAGGGCGGCGTCGAGCACCTCGGCCACGGCGACCGAGTCGGTCATCGGCATGACCGGGCTCTCCACGAGCCCCGCGGCCAGGCACTCGTGCACGTGCTCGACCATGTGGACGTAACCACGGCCCGTGACGGGACGTTCCACCACCTCGGACGGGGCGTCGTCGCGGCCGGCGCCGTCGGCCCACACCTGCAGGCGGGACGGCTTGTGCAGCGGCCCGGCCACCTCGATGCGGCCCGTCGTGCCGGTGATGGTGCCGGCGCCGCCCGCGTGGGCGAGCAGCGTGGAGCCCAGGCGCGCGGTGCGGCCGCCGCCCCAGTCGAGCAGCAGCGAGGCCTCTGCGTCGACGCCGTTCTCGGCGAGCACCCCGACCGCGTGCACGGCCTGAGGGGACCCGCCGAAGACGCCCTGGGCGAAGGACACCGGGTAGACGCCGGTGTCGAGCAGCGTGCCGCCGCCCTGCGCCGGGTCCCACAGGCGGTGGGCCGGGTCGTAGGGCAGCGCGAAGCCGAGGTCGCCGGCCACCGAGCGGACCTCGCCGATCGCGCCGGACGCCAGCAGCTCGCGCAGGCGGACGAGGTTGGGCTGGAAGCGGGCCCACAGCGCCTCCATGACGAAGACGCCGCGCTCGCGCGCCAGCTCCGCCAGGCCGCGGGTGGCCGCCGCGGTGCAGCCGACGGGCTTCTCCACCAGCACGGGCAGCCCCGCCTCGACGCACGCGCGGGCCAGCACCACGTGCTGGGCGTGCGGGGTGGCGATGTAGACCGCGTCGAGCCCGGTCTCGCTCGACCTGTCGGCACCGGCCTCGATGAGCTCGCGGTAGGAGCCGTAGGAGCGGGTGAAGCCGTGCTCGGCCGCGAAGGCCGCCGCCCGGCCCGCGTCGCGGGAGGCGACGGCCGCGAGCTCCGCGCCCGGCACGAGCGCGATGTCACCGCTCACCGTGGCGGCGATGCCGCCGGTGGCGAGCACGCCCCAGCGCACGTTGCTGACCCTCGTCGTCTCGCTCAGCTGGTCGGTCATCCGAGCTCCTCGGGTGGGGTCCACGGCTGACCCAGCACGTGCTGGTCCAGGAAGGCGAGGACGGTGGCGTACCAGAGCCGGGCGTTGCCCGCGCCGAGCACCCAGTGGCCCTCGTCGGGGAAGTACAGGAAGCGGTGAGGTGATGACGGCACGGCCTCGGTGCCGCCCTCCGCAGCCTGCGACCTGCTCAGCAGGTCGTACCAGAGCCGCAGCGCCTCCCCGACCGGCACGCGGTCGTCGTCGTCCCCGTGGATGACGAGGACGGGCGTGGTGATCGCGTCGGCGTGGTCGTGCGGGGAGTTGTCGCGCACCATCTCGGCGGTCATCTCCCGCGCCCACTCGGCGGGGAAGTCGGTGGTGCCGGAGAACTGGTCGAGCGCCCACAGCGAGGCGTGCGTGACGATCGCGCGGAACCTGTCGGTGTGGCCCGCCACCCAGTTGGCCATGTACCCGCCGAAGGAGCCGCCCATGGCGGCGGTGCGGTCGGCGTCGACGTCGTCGCGGGCCACGGCGGCGTCGGTGATGGTCATGAGGTCGGTGTACGGCTCGGCGCCCCAGCGCCCCAGCCCGCGCTTGATGAACTCGAGGCCGTACCCGGTGGACAGGGCGGGGTCGGGCAGGAGCACGGCGTACCCGCGGGCCACGGCGAGCCACGGGTTCCACCGCCAGCTCCACGCGTTCCAGCTGCTCAGCGGGCCGCCGTGGATCCACAGCAGCAGCGGCGCGGGCTGGTCCGGTCCGGCGCCGTGCGGGAGCGCGAGCCACGCGCGCAGCGCGGTGCCGTCCTCGGCGGTGGCGGTGACCTCGGTGAGCGTGCCGGGCAGCTCGGGGCCGGCCGCGTCCCAGGCGCCCAGGGCGTGCGCGGGGGCTGGGAGCACCTCCGGCTCACCGCCGGCGGCGGGGATGCGCACGGGCGTGGGCGGGGCGTCGACGGCGGAGCGCAGGGCGTAGACCCACTGGCCGTCGGGGGAGGCGACGACGTCGGAGTAGGCACCGTCGTCAGGGGTGAGCCGCTGCACCTCGTCGGCGGAGGGCCCGTCGACCTCAAGGCGGAACACCGGGCACCGGCCACCGTCGTCGGCGGTGACCAGCAGGGAGGAGCCGTCGGGGGTCCACGTCAGCGACGCCGGCCAGCGGTCCCACCCGGTGGCGAGCACGAGGCTCTCCCCGGTGGCGGCGTCGACGACGACCACGTCCACGTCCGGGGCCTGCGCCGGCGTGGCCCGGGTGTGCCGGAGCGCCGCCACGCGAGCGCCGGACGGTGCGGCGACCGGCGCGAGGTGCTCGTGGTCGGGGTCGTCCAGAAGCGTGCGGCGCTCTCCCGTCGCGGTGTCGACGGCCACGAGGGCGCTGCGGCGGTCGCCGCGCGCCTCGGAGACGTTCCACTCCGTGACCGCGGTCGTGCCGTCAGCCGTGATCGTCCAGGCCGGGTCGTCCGGAAGGGCGGCACCGACGTGACCGGTGAGGTCGCGCAGCTCGAGGCGGTCCAGCCCGCTGCCGGAGCGCCCTCCCGTGCCGGACAGCGCCTCCGCGGCGTCGCTGCCGGCCACCAGGAGGCGGTGGCGGTCGGGCCCGAGGTCGTGGTCCCAGATCCGGACCGGGAGGGCGTCGTGCAGGACCCCGCTGGTGCGGGAGTCCTTGCGGAGCGCGCGCAGCCGCGCGTCGTCAGCGGCGTCGGTGGCCGACGGCAGCGTGGGGCTGCCGAGCAGCACCGTCCCGGCCTCGCGGGCCACGGTGACGCCGCTGAGACCCCCGGGGCGCACCGCCACCTTCCGCGCCTCGCCGCCTCCCGCCGGCAGGCACCACAGCGCGGCCGGCGCGTCGTCGTCGCCGTCGTCCTTCGCAGCGGCCGGGTCGGGGCGGGCGGAGGTGAAGAGCAGGTCGCCCGCGGGCGTGAAGACCGGGGCGGACTCGCCCTTCGCGCCGCGCGTCAGCCGCCGCGCGGGGCGCTGCCCCGCGGGGTCGACCTCCCAGAGCGCCGTGGTGGACCGGCCGCCGCGCTCGTCGAGCTGGGAGACCGCGGTGACCAGGCGGGTGCCGTCCGGGGAGAGCGCCAGGCCCCCCGTGCGGGGCAGCCGCGTGTACGCGACGAGGTCGGAGAAGGGCGTGCCGTCAGGTGTCCGGCTCATCGCCCCTGCTTACCAGCACCCTGCTGACCGGCGCCCGAGCGGGCGGCCAGCATGGCGTTGTACGCGGCCAGCTCGGCGTCTCCGTCCCGGTCGGCAGCGCGGTCGCGGCGGCGCGTCTCGCGCTCGTCGCTGCGCGACCACTGCACGGCCAGCACGATCGCCAGCACCAGCGTGGGCAGCTCCCCGATGCCCCAGGCGATGGCGCCACCGGTGCGCTGGTCGGCGAGGGCGTCCACGCCGAGGCCGAGGCGGGAGAACCAGTCCGCAGCGAGCAGCTCGTTGCCGCTGGTCAGCGCCACCCCGAAGAACGCGTGGAACGCCATGGTGGCCAGCAGCAGGAGCAGGCGCAGCGGGTACGGCGGGTTCCAGGCGCCCGGGTCCACGCCGATCACCGCGGAGGCGAACAGGTACCCGGTGAGGAGGAAGTGCACCTCCATGAGCTCGTGCCCGAGGTGGGTGGACAGCGCCAACCCGAACAGCGGCGAGAAGTAGAAGACGATGACGCTTCCGGCGAAGAGCACCGCCGCCACCACGGGGTGGGAGACGAAGCGGGCCCAGCGGGAGTGCACCAGCACGAGCAGCCACTCGCGCGGCCCGCGGCTGCCGTCGCGGCGCTTGGGCAGCGTCCGCATCGCCAGGGTGATGGGCGCGCCGGCCACGAGGAGGATCGGCGCCACCATCATGATCGTCATGTGCGCGACCATGTGGGCGCTGAAGAGCAGGTCGATGTAGGCCTGCGGTCCGAACGAGGTGGCCCAGGCGAGGACGACGACGCCGGCGAACCACGACACCGCCCGACCCGCGGGCCAGCGGTCACCGCGGGCGCGCAGGCGGCGCAGGCCAGCCCCGTAGGCGAGCGCCAGGGCCCCGCAGACCACCAGCCACAGCAGGTCCGGAGCAGGCTCGGCCAGCAGCCGCAGCGGCGTGGCCGGCAGGGGCGGGACCACGTCGTTGGTGAGCTGCTCGGCCAGCGAGCGCGGGCCGTCCCCCGCGGTGGCCGGCGGCCCGGTGCGGACCAGGGCCACCGCCACGCCGACTGTCGCGGCCATCACGACCACCTCGCCGGCCACGAGCCGCCAGAACAGCCGCCCGGTCGCAGCGGCGGGGCCGGCGGCGCGCTCGAGGCCGGCGATGGCGCTGCGGCGGTGCACCCAGCCCGCTGCACCGAGGGCCACGGCTGCCGCCGTCTTGACGGCCAGCAGCCCCCCGTACGGGCTGGCGAGACCGGACAGCGAGCCGCCGACCTGCACCCAGCCGTTGGCCACCCCCGAGACCACCACGAGGGCGAAGGACCCCAGGGCCAGGGCGGAGTAGCGCCGTACCACCACGGGCAGCGCCCGGCCGAGGTGGGGACCGGCCACGGCGAGGGCCACCAGGCCCCCCGCCCAGGCACCGACGCCGAGGGCGTGCAGCCACCAGCCGGAGACGGCGGTGTGGTGGCCGCCCTCGGCGCTGGCGTGGCTGCCCAGGGCGATGGGCACGAGGGCTGCGCCGGTGAGGACGGCTGCGACGGCCGCGGACGCGGGGGTGGCCGTGCCCAGCGCCACGAGCGTCCCCGCGAGCACCGCCAGCACGGCGGTGGCGAGCGCGGTGCGCCCCGGGGGGACCTGGGTGAGGAAGAACCCGATCTGGCTGCCCAGGTCGCCGCTGCTGAGCGGGGCGCCCGCGATGTCCGCGTAGGCGAAGACCGGCTGGACCACGGCCGCGAGGACCCACACGACGGCGGCGCCGGACGCCAGCCGGGCGACCGAGCGCCAGGCGGCCGAGCCGGGCACGAGGGCGAAGGCCGCCAGGAGCAGCGACCCCAGCACCACGGAGACCGCCAGGTCACCGGTGGTCCGCAGCGCCGGTAGGCCCCAGCGCACCACCGGCCCGGCATCGCCGAGGACGCCGGGCACCGCCGCGCCGCTGGCGACCATCGAGACGACCAGGGCCACGAGGGCCACGGGCACGCCGAGGACGAGGGCCAGCGCCACGGGGGAGCGCTCGGCCCGCCCGACGTCGCGGACGGCGGTGACGTCCCGCTCGAGAACCACACGTCGAGGGTAAGTCCGCGGGCGCACCACCAGACCACGCTCGCACGAGTTAGGTGAGCCTTGCCTTTGTCACCGGTCCGGGGCCAGACTGCGCCCCGTGACCACCGCCTCCCCCGCCTTCCCCGGTTCCTCCGCCCTGCTGCCCGCAGCCGTGACCGCACGCACCGTCGCGGCGGGCTCCGGCGTCGCCGTCCTCGCCGTCGCCGGGTGGCGCAGCACGGGCGTGCTGCACGGCTGCGACGCCCAGGGCCGCCTCGTGCTGCTCCTCCCGCCGGACGCCGTGCTCCCTGACCTGCCCCCCGCGGGGCCGACGCCCGTCACGAGCGTGCTGGAGGTCGAGCGCTGCGCGGCCCTGCCGGACGCGACCGTGCCGCTGGCCAGCGTCCAGGTCTGGCTCGACCTGGAGGAGGTGCCGGCCGACGAGCGGCCAGCGGCGCTGGAGCTGCTGGCCGGCTGCCACAGCCTGACCGCCGCCCTGCGCAGCTGGCGCGGCCGCCGCCTCCTGCGCGGCACCGTGGAGCACGCCCACTGCCACCGCGCCCCGCGCTGCGAGGAGGTCGACGCCACCGAGTTCGCCGCGGCCGTCCCCGACCCGGTGGCGCCCTGGGAGGCGGACGCCCTCGAGCGCCTGCGGGTCGACCTGCGCGAGGAGCTGCTCGACGGCCTGCGCCGCTGCGGTCCCGCGTCGCGCTCGCGGGTGGTGCTGGACGGCCCCGCCTGGCGCGGCACAGCGGACCTGGCCGACGCGCTGCCCGTGGCCGTCGACGAGCGCGGCGCCAGCGTGCTGGGCGTGCTGTCGGACGGCGACCGGCTGCACCTGCGGCTGCCCTTCACCAGGGCGCCCCGGGACGTCGAGGACGTGGTGGACCTCACGGCCACGGCCCTGCACGAGGCGGTCGCGGCGACGGCCTGACCGCCCGGGCCGCCTACAGGCGGCGGTCGGCGAGCACCGGGAACTGCTCGCGGCAGCGGGCCACCTCGCCGAGGTCGACCTCCACGCGCAGCACCTGCTCGCCGTCGCCGGCCTCAGCCAGGTCGACGCCCCACGGCGAGACGACCGCGCTGTGCCCGGCCATGGGCGTGCGCGCGTGCGTGCCGGCCGTCCCGACCGCCACGAGCACCACCTGGTCCTCGACGGCGCGGGCGCGGGTCAGGAGCCGCCAGTGCGCCAGGCGGGCCGCGGGCCACGCCGCGGGGAGCAGCACCAGCTCGGCGCCGAGGTCCACCTGGCGCCGGAACAGCTCGGGGAAGCGGACGTCGTAGCAGGTGGCGAGGCCGGTCCTGACACTCCCGCCGCCCGGCAGCACCGGCAGGTCGACGACGACGACGTCCTCGCCGGCCTCCATGAGCAGCGGCTCCCCCGCACCGAACCCGAACCGGTGCACCTTGCGGTAGCTCGCCAGCAGCGCCCCGTCGCGGCCCAGCACCACAGAGGTGTTCCACAGGTGGCGCCCCTGCGGTCCGGGCCGCTCGGTGCGCTCCACCAGCGAGCCCCCGTGCACCACGGCGCCGGCGGCTCGTGCCGCGTCGGCCAGGGCCCGCACGGTCGGCCCGTCGAGCGCCTCGGCCCGCTGCTCCCACTCGCGGTAGGAGAAGCCGCCGGGCGCCCACAGCTCGGGCAGCACCACGAGGTCGGCGTCGCGCTGCTCGGCCACCAGCTGCGCCACGCGGTCGACGCGGGCGGCCACGGGCTCGTCGTCGTCGTAGCCGACCTGCAGCACGCTCACCCGCACGGTCCCCTGCTGGCCAGTGGTCACGGCTGGCACCCTAGGCGGCGTGACCGCACCCGTCTTCCTGCTCAACGGCCCCAACCTCGGACGCCTGGGCCTGCGCGAGCCCGACGTGTACGGCGCGACCACGCTGCCCGAGCTCGAGGCGCGCTGCACCGCGGTGGCCGCGGAGCTGGGCCTGGAGCTGACCTGCCGGCAGACCGACACCGAGGGCCAGATGATCGGCTGGGTGCACGAGGCCGCTGACCTCGGCGCGGGCGTGGTGCTCAACCCCGCCGGGTGGACCCACACGTCGGTGGCGCTGCGCGACGCGTGCGCCCAGCTCACCGCCCCGCTGGTGGAGGTGCACCTCACCAACGTGCACGCGCGCGAGCCGTTCCGGGCGCACTCGTACATCTCCCCCGTGGCCGCGGCCGTGGTCGCGGGCATGGGCCCGGAGGGCTACCTGGCGGCGCTGCGCTACCTCGCCGGCCGCCTCAGCACCGACTGAGCACGCCCGGAACCGCGGCCGAGCGCCTGGCTGCGGCCCAGGGGGTCAGGCCCAGCGCAGGGCGGTGTCGGGGCGCTCGAGCACGCGGGCGACGTCGGCGAGGAACTTGGAGCCGAGGTCGCCGTCGACGAGGCGGTGGTCGAAGGAGACCGACAGCTCCACCACGTCGCGCGGCTTGACCTTGCCCTTGTGCACCCATGGCTTCTTGGCCACCTGGCCCACGCAGAGGATCGCGGCCTCGCCGGGGTTGAGGATCGGGGTGCCGGAGTCGACGCCGAAGACGCCGATGTTGGTGATGGACAGGGTGCTGCCCGACAGGTCCGCCGGCTGCGAGCGACCCGCGCGCGCCGTGGAGACCAGGTCGCCGAGGGCGTGGGCGAGCTGCACGAGGGACATCTCGTGAGCGTCCTTGATGCTCGGCACGAGCAGGCCGCGCGGTGAGGCCACGGCGATGCCGAGGTTCACGTAGTGCTTGATGACGATCTCCTGCGCGAGCTCGTCCCAGCTGGCGTTGATGCCGGGGTGACGAGCAGCCGCCAGGCACACCGCGCGGGCGACGAGCAGCAGCGGTGAGACGTGCACGTCGCGGAACTCGCGCTCGGCGCGGACCCGCTCGAGCATCTTCATGGAGCGGGTCACGTCCACCGTGACGAAAGCGGTGGCGTGCGGCGCGGTGAAGGCGCTGGCCACCATCTGGCGGGCCGTGGCGCGGCGCACGCCGCGGACGGGGATGCGGGTCTCGCGCTCGTCGGACCCGGCGCCGGCCGGGGCGGCCTCGGCGGGCAGCTGGACGACGTCGGCGGCCTGGCCGGCGGGGGGCTCGGGCAGCGCGCCGCGGGCGTCCACGAACGCGCGGACGTCGTCGCGGGTGACCACGCCGCCGTCGCCGGTGGCGACCACGCGGGCGAGGTCCACGCCGAGGTCGCGGGCCATGGCGCGCACGGGCGGGGAGGCGAGCGGGCGGTCGGTGCTGGCGCGCTGGCCGGGGGCGGCGGGCGCGACGGGCGCGACGGCGGCCGACGAGGGCGCCGCCTCGGCGCCGGGACGCTGGCTGCGCACGGTGCGGCGGCGGCGCGCGGGGTGGCCGTGGGTGGCGGGGCGCACGCCGTAGCCGACCAGCACCGCCTCGCGCTCGGTCTCGTGCTCGTGGTCGACGGCGGAGACGGGACCGCCCTGCAGACCGGAGCCTCCCTGGCCGGTGGGCGCGACGGGCGCGGGCCGGTGGGCGTGGTCACGGGGAGCGTCGTCACCGGGCCCGGCCGGGCCGGAGGTCTGCACGGCGATGAGGGGGGTGCCGACGTCCACGGTGGTGCCCTCGGGCACGAGCAGGCCGACCACGGTGCCGGAGAACGGCGAGGGCAGCTCGACGAGGGACTTGGCGGTCTCGACCTCCACCACCGTGTCGCCGTCGGCCACGACGTCGCCGACCGCGACCCGCCAGCTGACGACCTCGGCCTCGGTGAGGCCCTCGCCGACGTCGGGCAGGAGGAAGTGCTGGGTGGTCTGGGAGCTCGCGGTGGTGCTCGTCGGAGTGGTCACGGACGCCTCCTCGCGGGTGGTGGTCACGGTGGTCACGCGCTCAGGCCAGGACGCGGTCGACGGCGTCGAGCAGCCGCTCGGCGTCGGGGAGGTAGTGCTCCTCGATGCGCGCCGCCGGGTAGGGCACGGAGAAGCCGCCCACGCGGAGCACGGGCGCCTCGAGGGAGTGGAAGCAGCTCTCGGTGACCCGCGCGGCCACCTCCGCCCCCATGCCCAGGAACACGGGGGCCTCGTGGACGACGACGACGCGGCCGGTGCGCCGGGCGCTGGCCTCGACCACGCCGACGTCGAGCGGGGAGAGGCTGCGCAGGTCCACGACCTCCAGCTCCACGCCCTCCTCGGCGGCGGCCAGGGCGGCGTCGAGCGCCACCCGCACCGTCGGGCCGTACGCGACCACGGTGACGGCGCCGCCCTCGGACACGCGGGCGTCGCTGACGGGGCGGGCGACGCGGGCGGAGTGCAGCCCCGGGGCCGCAGCGAGGGCGGCGGCGGAGGTGTCGACGGCGCCCTTGTCCCAGTACCGGCGCTTGGGCTCCATGACGATGACCGGGTCGGGCTGGGTGAGCGACTGCCGCAGCATCCAGTAGGCGTCCTGCGGGGTGGCGGGAGAGATGACCCGCAGCCCCGCGGTGTGGGCGAAGTACGCCTCGGGCGACTCGCTGTGGTGCTCCACGGCGCCGATGCCGCCGCCGTAGGGGATCCGGACGACGACGGGCAGCTGACCGGCCCCCGCCAGGCGGGCGGGCATCTTGGCCAGCTGGGAGACGATCTGGCTGAACGCGGGGTAGACGAACCCGTCGAACTGGATCTCGCACACGGGCCGGTAGCCGCGCAGCGCGAGCCCGATGGCGGCGCCGAGGATGGTGGCCTCGGCGAGCGGGGTGTCCACCACGCGGTCCTCGCCGAAGGTGGCCTGCAGGCCGTCCGTGACGCGGAAGACGCCCCCGAGGCGGCCGATGTCCTCGCCCATCAGCAGGACCTTCTCGTCGGCGGCCATCGCGTCGTGCAGCGCGGCGGTGATGGCCTTGGCGAGGGTGAGGGTGGCGGTCCCGGACGCGCCCGACGCGCCCGACGCACCGGCTGGGGTGGCCGCGGCCCCGGTCGGCGACGCGGTCTGGTCCGGGGTCGGTGCGGTGGGACGGGTGGTGGTGGCGCTCATCGGGCCTCCTCCGGCTCGGTGGCCAGCCAGGTCTCCAGCCAGGCGCGCTCGGAGGCGACCAGCGGGTGCTCGGCGGCGTAGGCGTGGTCGAACATCGAGGTGGGCGCCGGGTCGGTCATCTCGCGGACCCCGCGGCGCACGCGGGCGCCGAGCTCGTCGGACTCCCCGCGGACGGCGTCGAAGAAGGCGTCGTCGGCGCCGTCGGTGGCGCGCAGGTGGGCCTCCACGCGGGCGAGGGGGTCCTTGGCGCGCCAGGAGTCCTCCTCCTCGCGGGTGCGGTAGCGCCCGGCGTCGTCGGACGTGGTGTGGGCGTTCATGCGGTAGGTGACGGCTTCGACGAGCACCGGGCCGGCACCGCTGCGGGCCCGGTCGCCGGCAGCGCGGACCACGGCCTCCACCGCGAGGACGTCGTTGCCGTCCACCTGCACCCCCGGCATCCCGAACCCGGTGGCGCGCTGGTGGAGCGGCGCGGCGCTCTGGCGTGCGGTCGGGGCGGAGATGGCCCAGCCGTTGTTCTGGCAGAAGAAGACCACCGGGGCGCTGAAGACGGCCGCCCAGCTGAGCGCCTCGTTGACCTCGCCCTGGGAGCTGGCGCCGTCCCCGAAGCAGGCCATCACCGCGGTGTCGCGGCCGCGGTCCCCGGTGCCGACGAGGCCGTCGCGCTGGACGCCCATGGCGTAGCCGGTGGCGTGCGGCAGCTGCGCGCCGATGACCAGCGTGTAGAGATGGAACGCGTGGTCGGACGGGTCCCACCCGCCGTGGCTGGAGCCGCGGTAGAGCTGCAGCACCTGCAGCGGGTCCACGCCGCGCACCCAGGCGAGGCCGTGCTCGCGGTAGGTGGGGAAGACGTGGTCCTGGCCGGCCAGGCCGTGGCCGGCGCCCACCTGGGCGGCCTCCTGCCCGGTGCAGCTGGCCCACAGCGCCAGCTCGCCCTGGCGCTGCAGGGCGGTCGCCTCGACGTCGAACCGGCGGACCAGCGCCATGTCGCGGTAGCGGGCGCGCAGCTGCTCGGCGCCCACGTCCGCGACCAGCGCGGCGTACTCCTCGACGTCGGGGTACTCGCGCTCGCCGGTGGGCCGGCTGCGGCGGACCCCGGTGGGGCTGAGCAGCTGGACCGGCGCCTGCGGCGCGGGGGCGACGAGGGGCACGAGACCTCCTGTGCTGGGATACCTACGGAACCGTACCTTACGGTTCCGTAGGTCTCAGCGGAAGCGGCGCGCGCGTCCCTCTCGACCAGCGCGTCAGCCCACGCGGTCGGGGCTCCAGCCCTGCAGGAAGGCGCCGCACACCTCGAGCAGCACGTCGTCAGCGGGCACGTCGCCGACCGTCGCCCTCACGCCGTCGCTGCCGTACCCGCGCACCGACAGCCCGGCCTGCGCGCAGGCGGCCACGAGGTCGGGCGTGGAGCTGCCCACCGGCAGGTAGACGAAGTTCGCCTCCGAGCGCGGCAGCCGCCACCCCTGGCGGGCGAGCTCCGCGGCCACCCGCTCCCGCTCGTCGACGATGGCGTCCACCCGCTCCAAGAGGGCGTCCGCCTGCTGCAGGGACGCGACGGCCGCCAGCTGGGCGATCCCGGAGACGCCGAACGGCACCGCGGTGCGCCGCAGCGCCTCGGCGACGGGCTCGTGCGCCACCGCGTAGCCCACGCGCAGGCCCGCCAGCCCGTAGGCCTTGGAGAACGTGCGCAGCACCATGGCGTTGGGGTGGGCGCGGTGCACCGCCAGCCCGTCCGCGGCGGTGGGGTCGCGCACGAACTCGAGGTAGGCCTCGTCCACCACCACGAGCACGTCGCGGGGGACGCGCGCCAAGAAGGCCTCCAGCTCCTGGGCGCCCACGACCGGTCCGGTGGGGTTGTTGGGGGTGCAGACCAGCACCAGGCGCGTGCGCTCGGTGATGGCGTCGGCCATGGCGTCCAGGTCGTGCCGGCCCGCGCCGTCCAGCGGCACCGGCACGGGACGGGCACCGGACAGCCCCACGACGATGGGGTAGGCCTCGAAGGAGCGCCAGGCGAAGACGACCTCGTCGCCGGGCTCGCAGACCGCCTGCACCACGGACCCGAGCACGCCCACGCTGCCGGTGCCCGGCACCACCCGCGCCGCGGGCACGTCGAGGTGCTCGGCGAGGGCGTGGACGAGGTCCGCCGACCCCATGTCGGGGTAGCGGTTCAGGTCCGCGGCGGCGCGCTGCACCACCTCCAGCACGGCGGGCAGCGGCGGGTACGGGTTCTCGTTCGAGGAGATCTTGTAGGAGGCACCACCGGGGCCCACCGGCGCGGGACGGCCCGGCAGGTAGCCGGGCAGGGCGCCCACCGCGGCGCGCAGGCGGGGGGAGGACGAGGACGGCGAGGACGACGGGGTGCTCACGGCCGCCACCGTAGGCCGACGGGCCCACCACCCGGGAGGACGAGCGCCACGCCCTCGGCGTGCGCCCGCCCCGGCTCAGGAGGAAGGTGCCCGCGTGAGCAGCACGACGCAGCGCAGCAGCGGGGCCTCCCCCGCGGGCGGGGAGAAGACCACCGGGAAGGTCATCGCCATCGCGGTGGTCGCCGCCGTCGGGGGCTTCCTGTTCGGCTTCGACTCCTCGGTGGTCAACGGCGCCGTCGACGCCCTCGCCGCCCAGTTCAGCATCGGGGCGCTGCTCAAGGGGTTCACCGTCTCGTGCGCCCTCCTGGGCGCCGCCGTCGGCGCCTGGTTCGCCGGTCCCCTCGCCGACAAGTTCGGCCGCACCCGCGTCATGGTCATCGCCGCCGTCATCTTCGCCGTGAGCGCCGTCGGCTCCGGCCTGGCCTTCGCCGTGTGGGACCTCATCCTGTGGCGGGCCGTCGGCGGCGTGGGCATCGGCGCCGCCTCGGTGATCGCCCCCGCCTACATCGCCGAGGTCTCCCCGGCCGCCATCCGCGGCCGCCTGGGGTCCCTGCAGCAGTTCGCCATCACCGTCGGCATCCTGTCCGCCCTGGTCTCCAACGCCCTGCTCGCCGGCGCCGCCGACGGAGCGTCCGAGGACTTCTGGCTCGGCCTGCCCGCCTGGCGCTGGATGTTCCTCGTGGGCGTCATCCCGGCCGTCGTGTGGGCGGGACTGGCGCTCGCGGTGCCGGAGTCCCCGAGGTTCCTCGTGGCCAAGGGGCGCCAGGAGGAGGCCGGGCGGGTGCTGGCCAGCATCCAGGGGCTCAAGGACCGCGGGCTGGTCAAGCGGCGCATCGCCGAGATCGCCAAGCACCTGGCCGCCGAGCGCGAGCCGTCGCTGCGCGACCTCAAGGGCCCCCGGCTGGGCCTCAAGCCCATCGTGTGGGTCGGCATCCTGCTGTCGGTCTTCCAGCAGGCGGTGGGCATCAACGTGATCTTCTACTACTCCACGTCGCTGTGGAGCTCGGTGGGCTTCGACGAGCAGCAGTCGGGCCTGTTCTCCGTGATCACCGCCATCACCAACGTGCTGGTCACGCTCATCGCCATCGCCCTGGTCGACAAGGTCGGCCGGCGTCCGATGCTCCTGGCCGGGTCGCTCGGCATGACGGTGTCCCTGGGGGCCATGGCGCTGGCGTTCACGCAGGGCACCGCGAACGGCCAGGACCTGACTCTGCCCGCCCCGTGGGGTCCGGTGGCGCTGGTGGCGGCCAACCTCTTCATCGTCTCGTTCGGCATCACCTGGGGTCCGGTCGTCTGGGTGCTGCTCGGCGAGATGTTCCCGGGCCGGATCCGCGCCGCGGCGCTGTCGGTGGCCGCGGCGGCCCAGTGGATCGCCAACTTCGTCATCAGCACCACCTTCCCGCCGCTGGCGGAGGTCGGTCTGCCGCTGGCCTACGGGCTGTACACGGTGCTGGCGCTGCTGTCGTTCTTCTTCGTCCTCAAGGCGGTCCCGGAGACCAAGGGACGCGAGCTGGAGGACATGGACGACCTGCGCGTCGAGCGCCGCGAGCGCGCCCGGGCCTGACCGGACGGTCTCCGCGGGCGGGGCGGCACCTCACAGGCCGACCCGGGCCGTGGCCACCTCGGTGACCTCCGTGTGGTCACCGCGCCGCGCGAAGAACTGCGCCAGGCCCTCACGAGCGGCCACGAGGTCCGGCCGGTGAGAGGCGTCCACGTCGTCACCGAGGTCCGCGTACCCCTCGATGCCGTGGGCGCCCAGCTGACCCGGTGTCGCGCCTTCGACGGTGACCCAGTTCGACTCCAGCGAGGTGTTGGGCGCCCCGTCCAGCTTGGGGACCAGGTCCTCCGAGTGCTCCACGGAGATGGTGCTCACGGTGGAGGGGATGTCGACGTGGCCGATGGGCGCCCCCGCGGTGATCAGTCCCTGCACGTCGAAGTGGGCTCGCACGGCCGGGTCGGCGGCCATCTGCGCCGCGGTGATGCCACCCAGGCTGTAGCCGCTCAGCAGGACGGGCTCGTCGGGCCGGACGCCGGCCTCCTCCATGGCTCGCAGCACCGCGTCGGTGTACGCGGATGGCTTCCCCGCCACGCCGCGCTGGATCGCATCCAGGTCAGCGGGGGTGGGTGAGTCCGTCATCCACTTCTCCGTGCCCGGCAGGTACACCACCGTCGAGCGGCTCCCGTCGGCGTGGCGGGTGCGCTCCACGCGGACGTGGAGGTCGGACCCGGGGGCCTTGCTGGTGTCTTCGACGCGGCGGAGCGCCTCGCCCACACCGGTGGGAGCTCCGGCGGCGGCCACGACCGGCGGGAGCGGGACCGGGGTCACCGTGCTCCGCGTGCTGGAACCGATGCCCTGGGACTCACCAGAGGCGACGGTGCGCGCCGCGAGGAGCGGGACCGCCGGTGACGCCAGGGCGGCGGAGCCGACCAGGGCCCCGGCGAGCATCCCGATGAGGGGCTCCTCACCCGGACCGACGAGCCGACCGATCGCCGTGAGGCCCTCCACCTGGCTCTCCTGCTGCACCGGGGGCTGCGCCGGCTCCAGCCCGCCCTGCAGGGAGCGCACGACGACACCGGGGGGCAGCGTCTGCGGAGGGGCGGTGGTGGCGGGAAGCAGGTCGGTGGAGAGAGGGCGTTCGTGCGGGAGAGGACCGCTCGGTGGCCCGAGGACGGCCCCCTGCCCCGCGAGCGACCTCGGAGGGCTCCCGCCGGTCCCGGGCGAGGGTGGCGAGACCTGCTCGTCCTCGCCAGGGCCGGCCTGCATCCACCTCGACAGGTTCCCGGTCAGGACGAGCCCTGTGAGGCCGAACGCAGGGCTGAGGCCCCCGGCCAGCGCTCCCAGCGCGGCCCACCGGTTCCGGTTGGCGTCGTTCGCGGTGCGGTAGCCGGTGGTGCAGGTGGCCACCACCAGCGAGAGCCCCAGCGTGGACTCCGCGACCCGTCGCAGTTCCGTGGCCGCCGCCAGCAGGTCTCCCTCGAGCGCCACCGATGCTCCGGGGTCCGCCAGCACGCCGTCGAGGCCCTGGAGGAGGCTCTTCCCCCAGTCCAGGTCGGCGCTGGCTCGCTGGAGGTCCGCCGCACTGGTCTGCAGACGGGTCACGGCGACGTCGAGGTCCTCGAGCAGGACTCCGTAGCCCCCGACGCCTCCCGACACCGCGAGGCTCGCGTCTGCGGTCACGGGAGCCACCCAGCAGCGCTGCGGGCGGCGTCACCGGCGGCGGCCCGGCGCCGGGCCGTCTCTGCGAGGTCGGTCAGCTGACCCGCGAGACGGTCCAGGCCCAGCGCTCGCACCTCCAGCAGGCCGTTGAACGCGGTCGCGGCAGCACCCTGCCAGTCCAGGACGAGCAGTCCCCGGTGCACGGCCGCCTGGGCCTCCACCGTCGAGGCGGCGGCGCGCAGCCGGGCCGCGAGCTGCGCGAGGTCCTCGCCGGCCGCTGCGAGGGCGCGCACGTCGTCGCCGAGTCCCCGGAGGTCGTCGCCGAGGTCGCGGTAGCCGCCGACGTACCCGGCGGTGGGGGAGATCTGGGGCACGCGGCGATGCTGCAGCGAGACCGCCCCGTGGTCGTGCGCCGCGGGCGCGGCCTGTGGACGACGCGCCCCCCGCCGGCACCTGTGGGCGGACGACGTGCTCAGCGACGTACCGTCGGGCCTCGTGGAGAGCGTTCACGACGCCGCGGCCGACCTCGAGCCGACCTTCGCCTGCTCCCCGCCGCCCGGCACCGCACGCGTCGACGCCGTGCTCGCCGCCGCTCGCGGGCGCGCGCCGGACTGGGTGCTGGCGCGGCTGCCCGACGGCTACCGCGGCGTGGTGGCCCCTCTGGACGCCCACGCGCCTGACGGTCTGGACGCCGCGTGGGCGGCGGGGCTCGCGCGCACCACCGCGCCCGTGGTGGCGCTGCTGGACGGGCGCAGCGGCGTGGACCCGCGCGAGCTGGAGCGGCTCGCCGAGCCCGTGGCCCGCGGCAGCGCCGACGTCGTCGTGGCCGTGCGCCGCGCCGGGTGGGACTCCGCCGCGCTGTGGCGCTGGCCCCTGCACCGCCGCCTCCTGGACGCCGCCACCGCTCGGCGGATGGACCGGCGCCTCGCGGAGCGGGTCACCCGGGCGGGGCGCCCCGGCCCGAGCGACGTGACCGGTCGGCCGCTGCGGCTGACCGACGCCGTCCCCGCGCTGGCCGGGCGCCGCCAGCTGCTCGCCGCCGTGGACGGCGCCGGCCCGGAGGCCCTGCTGGCGGCCGCGGCGGCCGGCGGCTGGCGGGTGGCCCAGGTGCCCGTGCGCTGCGGGCCTGGCCCGCTCCACCGGTGACCGCCTCGCAGCAGCCGCAGCAGCCGCAGCAGCCGCTCGACGTGCTGGGCACCCTCGTCCACCGCACCCCGGTGGAGGTGCTCCACCTGCTGGTCTCCCCCGTGCACCGGTACTTCGGCCGCCCCAAGGACGGGCCCCTCCCCTTCGACGGCTCGAGCAGCGGCCCCACCTCGGAGGACCGGGAGACCGCCGACGTGGTCGCCGGCCGCGGCATCGTCGGGGACCGGTTCTACGGCAAGGCGGCCCACATGGACGCGGCTGTGACCCTGCTGGCGGTCGAGGCGCTCGAGGCGGTGGCCGCCCAGCTGGGCGCCGCTCCCTTCGACCCGCTGCTCGCCCGGCGCAACGCGGTGCTGCGCGGCGCGGAGCTGGAGCCGCTGCGCGGCCGCACCTTCGCGCTGGACTGCGGTGACGGCCCCGTGCTCCTGGCCGGCCGCAGGCCCGCGGCGCCCTGCGCGTGGATGGACCGCCAGCTCGCGCCCGGTGCGCACGCCGCGCTGCGGGGCCGGGGAGGGCTGCGCTGCGAGCCGCTCAGCTCGGGCCGCCTGCGCCGCGGACCCGCGGTCCTGCTCTCCGACGTCGCGCTCGACCCGGCGCGCGCCGGGGACGCGGTGCTGCCGCGCGGAGGCCGGCGCCTCCCCTGACGCCCCACCGCACCCGCCCCCGCGGCCCGCGAGGTTCCCCGTGGACCCACCGGCGTGGCGCCGCGGATCCGGGTGCCCGCGTGCCTAGCGTGCTCGAGTGACCGCACTGCCGGACATCCCGCACCCCTCCCGCTCCCTCCTGGACGAGCTGGTGCTGCTGGAGGGCGGTACCGAGGCTCCCCCGTCACGGCGGACGGGGCCCGGCCTCGAGCTGGTCACGGCCCCGCCCGCGCGCACGCCGTTCGTGGTGCGCGCGTGCGCCCGCGCCCGCGGCACCGCCTCGCTGGTGGGCGCCGGGCTGGTGGCCTCCGGCGTGGCGCTGCACCTGCTGCCGCTGCCGTGGCCGCAGCTGGCCGGCCAGGCCGCGACGGTGGCCGGCCTCGCGGGCGTGCTCCTCGTGGCCGTGGCCGCACTGCTGTCGGTGCTCGCTCCCCGGGGCCGCTGGTCGTCGCTGCAGCTGGTGTCGGCGCCGCTGGCGGGCAACTGCGTGGAAGCCGACGACCTCTCCTCCACCGGCCCGGGCTCGTACGGCCGGGCGCACGCCGTGGGCCTGGTGCTCGACGTCGCCGTCCCCGACCCGGCCGCTGTGCCGGTGCCCGGCCGCCGCGCTGCCGCCGCCCGCCGCCTGGGCCTGCTGCCCGTGGGCGACGCCGCGACCTTCGGCGAGCCGGTGCTGTGCCCCGCCGACGCCACCGTGCTGCGCGTCGTGGAGGGCGCGCGCGACCACGCCTGCCGCCAGGGCCGCCTGGCCCGCGCCGCCGGCGGCCTGCTGGACGCCGCGCGCGAGCTGGTCGGGGCGCGCGCCGTGCTCGGCAACCACGTGGTGCTGGACTGCGGGGGCGGCCGGTACGCCGTCCTGCCGCACCTGCAGCGCCGCTCCGTGCGGGTCAGCCCCGGTGACCGCGTGCTGCCCGGCCAGGTGGTGGCGGCGGTCGGCTGCTCCGGCGCCGTCCCCGAGCCGCAGGCCCAGCTGCTCGTGGTGGACACCCCGCACCTGCGCATGGCCGCCGGCATCCCGGTCCGGGTGGCCCCGGTCGCCTGAGGACGACGACGAGGGCGGCCCCGCCCGTCCGGGCCCCGCACCACGACCCCCGCGCCACCTGGCGCGGGGGTCTTCTCGCGCCTGGGAGGATGAGGCTCCGTGAGCACTCCCACGCCTGCTGCTGCGCCGTCGTCGTCGTCCGCGCCGTCGTCCGCGCCCCTGGCGGACGCCGGCTACGCCCTCGGGGCCCTCGACGGCCGCTACCGCGCCACCGTCTCCCCGCTCGTGGAGCACCTGTCCGAGGCCGCCCTCAACCGCGAGCGGCTGCGGGTGGAGGTCGAGTGGCTGGTGCACCTGACCGCCACGGGCGCGGTGCCGGGAGCGCGGCGCCTCACCGAGGACGAGGTCGCCTCCGTGCGCGGCCTGGTCGACGGGTTCGGCGCTGGCGTCGTGGAGGAGATGGCGGCCATCGAGCGGGAGACGGTGCACGACGTCAAGGCCGTGGAGGTGTGGCTGCGCCGCCAGCTGGCCGGCGGGTCGGCAGCCGACCTCGTCGAGCTGGTGCACTTCTGCCTGACCAGCGAGGACGTCAACAACCTCTCCTACGCGCTCATGGTCCGCGGCGCCGTGCAGCAGGTGTGGCTGCCGGCCGCGCGGTCCCTGCACGCGCAGCTGGTGCAGATGGCCCACGACTCCGCTGGCGCCGCCGCGCTGGCCCGCACGCACGGCCAGCCCGCCACCCCCACCACGCTGGGCAAGGAGCTGGCGGTGACCGCCGCCCGCTTGGACCGCCAGCTGCGCCGGGTGGAGCGCGCCGACTTCCTCGGCAAGCTCAACGGCGCCACCGGCACCTACGCGGCGCACGTCGTCGCCGTGCCCACCACGGACTGGCAGGAGGTCTCCCGCACGTTCGTAGAGGGCCTGGGTCTGCAGTGGAACCCACTGACCACCCAGATCGAGAGCCACGACTGGCAGGCGGAGCTCTACAGCGACGTCGCGCGGTTCAACCGGGTCCTGCACGACCTGTGCACCGACGTGTGGAGCTACATCTCGCTGGGCTACTTCGCGCAGGTGCGCGGCCAGGGCACGGTCGGCTCCAGCACCATGCCGCACAAGGTCAACCCGATCCGCTTCGAGAACGCCGAGGCGAACCTCGAGGTCTCCAGCGCCCTGCTCGACGTGCTCGCCTCCACGCTGGTGACCTCGCGGCTGCAGCGCGACCTCACCGACTCCTCCATGCAGCGCAACATCGGCACCGCGTTCGGGCACTCCCTGCTGGCGGTGGACAACGTGCGCAAGGGCCTGGCCGGCCTCGACGTCGACCCGGCGGCCCTCGCGCGGGACCTCGACGCCAACTGGGAGGTGCTCGGCGAGGCGGTCCAGTCCGTCATGCGCGCGGCGTCGGTGGCGGGCGTGCCCGGCATGGACGACCCGTACTCCCGCCTCAAGGAGCTGACCCGCGGTCGACGCGTTGACGCCGAGGGCATGCGCGCCTTCGTCTCCGGCCTGGGCCTGCCGGACGACGCCCGCGACCGCCTGCTGGCGCTCACCCCGGGCACCTACACCGGCATCGCCGAGCAGCTCGCGCGCACCGTCTGAGACCTCGACCGCCGCGGCAGGACGGCCCCGGACCCGAGCGGGTCCGGGGCCGTCGCCGCCGCGGTCAGAGGCCGGCGGTGGTGATGCTCTCCCGCTCGTCGGCGGACAGCTCCACCGCGGTGACCGCCAGCAGAGCGGGCAGCTGCTGCGGCGTGCGCGCCGAGGCGATGGGCACCGCGCCCTGGGCGCGCAGCCACGCCAGCGCCACCGTGCTCAGCTCCGCTCCGCGGGCCTGCGCCACAGCGCGGACGGCGTCCAGCACGGCCCAGCTGCGCTCGTCGCTGTAGCGCTTCCCCACGCCGTCGGCGCGCACCGACTCCGGCACCTCCCCGCCGCGGGAGTACTTGCCGGTGAGGAAGCCGGAGGCCAGCGCGCCGTAGGGCATGGCGAGCAGGCCGTGGCGGCGGCAGGCGTCCACCACCGACGGGTCGGTGCGGGTCACGGCGCTGCCGGCGTTCTGCACCGCGACCGGGCCGGGCAGTCCGGCCTCCTGGGCGGCGGCCACGGCGCCGTCGATGCGCTCGGCGCTCCAGTTGCTCACCGCCCACGCGCGGGCCCGGCCGCTGGTCACCGTGGCGGCGAAGGCCCTCACGACCTCCTCGACCGGGCGGTGCTCCTGGTCGCGGTGGGCGTAGTACAGCGCCACGGAGTCCTGGCCGAGACGTCCCAGCGAGGCGTCCAGGGCGGCGTCGACGGCGGACGGCGAGAGCTCGGCGCCCTCGGCGGCCCCGGTCTTGGTGGCCACGTGCACGGCCCCGCCCCCGGGGTGGCGGTCCGCGAGCCACCGGCCGATCACGGTCTCGCTCTCGCCCCCGTGGTGGCCGGGGACCCACGCGGAGTAGACGTCGGCGGTGTCGACGAGGTTGCCGCCCGCCTCGGCGTAGGCGTCGAGGACGGCGCGGGAGGCCTCCTCGTCGGCGCTCCAGCCGAAGACGTTGCCGCCGAGGCAGAGGGGGTGCAGGTCGATGCCGGTGTCACCGAGGGGCACCGCACCGGTGCCGCTGGCCGTGGTGCTCGTGCTGGGGAGGCTG
Source organism: Quadrisphaera sp. RL12-1S (assembly GCF_014270065.1). Classification (NCBI taxonomy): domain Bacteria; kingdom Bacillati; phylum Actinomycetota; class Actinomycetes; order Kineosporiales; family Kineosporiaceae; genus Quadrisphaera; species Quadrisphaera oryzae. Next base: position 28,130 of record NZ_JACNME010000021.1, read on the forward strand.
GTCATGTCTCCGCCCTACCCCGCGGGCCCCGTCCGGACACCTGGGCCGGACCGGGTCGACCGCTCAGCGGCGGGGACGCTCCTGGCCGGGGGGCACCGCCTGGTCCCACCCCTTGAGGACGGGCTCGCGCAGGTGCTCGCGGGGACCCTCGCGGCGCTCCTTGGACGCGGACCGGGCGACCAGCGCGACGAAGAGCGCGATGGCCACGATCGTTCCCCACAGGACGAAGCCCACGATGCCGGTGCTCACCCCACCACGGTAAGACCGCCAGATGGGTGCCGCAGACCACCGAGCGCTGGGGTCCCCCACCGGGGTTCCCAGCGGGCTCCCAGCGCACGCACGGACACTGGGCCCGTGACGCAGGTGGAGCGCTCCGAGGCCGCCGGGCCCGTCGAGGAGGCCGCCGAGCAGCAGCTCGACCGGGGGCGGGTCCTCGGGGAGGTCCTGCTCGTGGCCGCGCTGTCGCTGGGCCGCTCCGGCGTGTACGCCGTCGTCCAGCTCATCGCCCTGGCGACGGCTGCCGGCGGGGTCGCCGCCGGCACAGCCACCCTCAACCCCTCGCGCAGCCCGCGCCCCTACCTCGACCTCACCTACCAGCTGCTCGGCATCGGGTTCGCCCTGGTGCCGGTCCTGCTGTGCCTGTTCCTGCTCGCCGGCGGCACGTCGGGTCGCGGGCGGCTGCTCCCGGCGGTGGGCCGGGTCTGCCACCGGACCGGCTTCGACCTGCGCCGCCCCGGCCGAGACCTGCTGCACGGGGTCGGGCTGGCCGCCGCCATCGGGATCCCCGGGCTCGGCCTGTACTTCCTGGGGCGCGCCGTCGGGATCACCGCGCAGGTGCAGGCCTCGGCGCTGGGCGGTGACTGGTGGACGGTCCCGGTGCTCGTCCTCTCCGCGGCGCAGAACGCCGTGCTCGAGGAGGTGGTGGTGGTCGCCTACCTCCTCGACCGGCTGCCCCGTCTCGGGCTGCGCCGCCCGGCGTGGCTCGGCCGCCTGTCTCCGCAGGCCTGGACGGTGGCGTGGGTCGTGGCGGCCAGCGCGCTGCTGCGCGGCAGCTACCACCTCTACCAGGGGTACGGCCCCGGCTTCGGCAACGTGGTGATGGGCGTGGTCTTCGCCCTCGTCTACTGGCGCACGCGCCGCGTCATGCCGCTGGTGGTCGCCCACACGCTGCTCGACGTCGTCGCGTTCGTCGGGTACCAGTACCTCGCGGGACCGCTCGGGCTGACCTGACCGGGCGGCCTCCGGCACCCGGTCCGCGGCAGCCGGCGGGTCGGCCCGGCAGGTCAGCCCAGCAGGTCGGCGAGCGCGTCCAGGCCCGGTACCACCAGGTCCGGCTCCGCCATGACCTGCGGGTAGGGCGTCCCGCCCGACCTGTCGACCCACGCCGTCGACAGGCCGGCGCGCGCCGCGCCGTCGACGTCCCACGGGTGCACGGCCACGAGGAGGGCCTCGGCCGGGGAGGCACCGACCTGGTCCAGGGCCCAGGCGTACGTGCTCGCGGACGGCTTCCAGAGGCCACCCGGAGCGTCGGCCACCGACAGCGCCCCCTCCACGAGGTCCCCGGCGCCGCCCGAGCGCAGCAGCCGGTCGGTGGTGCCGCCGGCGCCCTGGCTCAGGGGCACCAGCCTCAGCCCGCGCTGCCGCAGCGCCGCCAGCCCGGGGACGACGTCGGGGTGCAGCGGCAGCGACCCGACCGCGTCGACCACGGCCACCGCGCCGGCCTCGACGTGGTCGGCGGCCACGCCGGCGCCCGCGAGAGCCGTGCGCGCCCCGGCCAGGGCGACGTCGGCGAAGCGGGCCGGGGCGCCGTGCAGGGTCAGCGCGAGCCCGTCGCGGAGCACCCCGGCGAACCAGGCCGCCGCGATGTGGCCGGGCGCTCCGGCGTCCTGGAAGGCCGCCGCCAGGGCGGAGGTGTCGCTGAGGGTCTCGTTGACGTCGAGCAGCACCACCCGCAGGGGCGGCTGCCCGGCGCCGGCGTCGAGGGGGTCGGCGGGGCCGTGCTCCACGTCGCCGGGAGAGGGCTGGGCGAAGCGGTCGTCGGCGGGGAGCGTGCTCACCTCACGAGCCTGCACGCCGGACGCCGTGACCGCCCCCGGGGACCGGCGGGGCGGACGGCCTCAGTCGGCCACGAGCAGCTGCGTCGCGGCGAGCTCGCGGTACAGGGGTGTGCTGACCAGGAGGTCCGCGTGGCGGCCGACCCCCACCACGCGTCCGGAGTCGAGGACGACGATCTGGTCGGCGTCGACCACCGTCGAGAGGCGGTGCGCCACCACCACGAGCGCCGTCGAGCGGCGCTGCACCGCGTCGAGGGCTCGCGCGAGCGCCGCCTCGTTGCGGGCGTCGAGGCTCGCGGTGGGCTCGTCGAGCAGCAGCAGCTCGGGACGGGCCAGCAGGGACCGGCAGATGGCCAGGCGCTGGCGCTCGCCCCCGGACAGCAGCACGCCGCCCTCCCCGACCGGCGCGTCCAGGCCCAGCGAGGAGCGCAGCGCGAGCTCTGACAGCCCCACGGCCGCGAGCACGTCGGCGACGTCGTCGTCCGTGGCGCGCGGGGCCGCCAGCAGGAGGTTCTCGCGCAGCGTGCCGGCGAGCACGGGCGCCTCCTGCTCGACGTACCCGAGGCGGGCGCGCAGCGCCGCCCGCGGCAGGTCGCGCAGGTCGGTGCCGTCCAGGCGGATGCCGCCCTCGACGGGGTCGCCGAACCGCTCCAGGAGGCCGAGCAGGGTCGACTTGCCGGCCCCCGAGGGCCCGACGAGCGCGGTCCGGGTGCCCCGTTCCACGCGGAACGAGACGCCCTCCAGCACGCGCCGGTCGCTGCCGGGGTGGGCGAAGGCGACGTCGTCCAGCTCGAGCAGGGGCGCGGGGACGCGCTGGGGCGCGGGGGCGGGCCGGGGCCCCGGGTCCTCCTCGTCAAGGGCCAGGACCTCCTCGACGCGGGAGAGCGCGCCCAGGCCGAGCTGCAGCTGGGAGTAGGCCCCCAGGAGCTGGCCCAGCGGCACCACCAGCAGGAACAGGTAGAGGACGAAGGCCACCAGGTCCGCCACGGACAGCGCGCCGCTGGCGACGCGGTACCCGCCGACGCCGAGCACGGCCACGAAGGCCCCCTGGACCGCGACACCCACGAGCGGGGAGATCGCGGCCTGCACGCGGGCCGCGCGCACGCCCGCGTCGTAGGCCTGCTCCGCTGCCCTGCCGACCACCTCGACCTCGCGGTCGGTGGCCCCGGAGGCCCGCAGGGTGCGCACCGCGCCGAGGGCCCGCTCCACGGCGGCCGTCATCGCCCCCACCCGCTCCTGGGAGGCGCGCGCCAGCTCCCGCAGACGACGGCCGACGGCGACGCCCGCCACCGCGCCCACGGCCACCGCGACCAGCGTCACGGCGAGCAGCACCGGGTCGACCAGCGCCATGGCCACCACCGCGCCCGCCGCCAGCAGCGCCGAGGACGCCACCTCCACCAGGCCGGAGGTGACGACGGCGCGCAGCAGCGTGGTGTCGGAGCCCACGCGGGAGATGAGGTCACCGGTGCGGCGCCCGGCCAGCTCCGCCACGGGCAGGCGCAGCAGGCGACCGACCAGGCGGCGACGGGTGGCGAGGACCACGCCCTCGGCGGTGCGCTGCAGCAGGTACTGCTGGACGGCCCCGACCAGCGAGCCCGCCACCAGCACCACGACGACGGCGACGACGGCCGCTCCCGTGGGGGCGCCCACCTGGACGGCGTCGATGACGCGGCGGACCAGGAGCGGCTGGGCCAGCCCGGTGGCAGCGGTGACGAGGGACAGGCCCGCTGCGGCGGCCAGGGCGCCCCGGTGCTCGCGCAGGTGCGGCAGGAGCGCCCGCAGACCCGGGGTGGGCCCCGCGGCCCTGCTGCTGGTCATGGCGCTGTGCCGGCGGCGGCGCGTGGTGCTGGTGGTGGTGGTGGTGGACGGTCCCAGGGGCGCACCAGCGCGGCGACCACCAGCCCCAGGGCGGCACCGGTGCACCAGCCCGCCAGCACGTCGGTGAGCCAGTGGGCCCCGAGGTAGACCCGGGAGAGCCCCACCACCAGCGAGTACGCCGCCGAGGCCGCCACCGCCAGCACCCGAGCGACCGCACTGCGCAGCGCGGCCACGGCGAGCACGGCCAGGCCGGTGGCCAGCGCCGCGGAGGCCGTCGCGTGGCCGCTGGGGAACGACGGGTCCAGCGGGTGGTCAAGTGCCTCGGCGGCGGGCGGGCGGGGTCTGTCGACGAGGCGCTTGGTGCTGGCGCTGACCGCCGGGGCGACGGCCACCACGAGCGCCGCGCAGGCGACCGGCCGCCACGACCTCCAGCGCAGCGCCAGGGGCACGGACACCGCCGCCGCCAGCACGGTCCGGTAGGCCGTGGTGCCGAGGTCGGAGAGCAGCCGCACCGCCGGCGTGAGCTGCGGGGAGCGCAGCCGCTCGGCCAGCGCCTTCGCCGGCTCGTCGAGGCGGCTGATGGCGCCGTGAGCCAGCACGTCGGTCCCCAGCGCCACGGCCAGCGCCGCGAGCACGGCGGCCCCCAGGAGGAGGTGGCGCGTCCTCACCGCGGGCCCCGCGGGCCCCGCGGACCCCGCAGGCGGCGGGCGGCGTCGAGCGCGGCCGCCCGGAGCATCGGCGCGCGGGGCGAGGTCGCCATGAGGGCCAGCTCCTCCGCCGGGGAGGTGAGCCCGTCCAGGAAGCGCAGCACCCGCTGCGGGGGGTTGCGGGCGAAGAGCCGCACGAAGAAGTCCGGCCCGTCGAGCCCCCCGTGCCGCGGCCCGTCGAGGAGGGCCCGCAGCACGAGCGCGTCCATCCAGGCGTGGCGGCGGGGGTACGGGCGCGGGACCTCGAGGCGGTCGCCGGGGACGCCGGCGGCCAGCTGCCCGGCCAGGGCCCGCGCGGCGCGCTGCATCGCGGTGAACGCGTAGCCGGTGGACGGGCGCACCGCGCCGCCGGCCGTCCCGAGCCTCACCACGCGGCTGCGGCGCAGGCCCGGCGGAGCGGGCGGGCGCTGCGGGAAGAGCGCGTCGGTCATGGGGATCGCCCCGGTCTCGACGTGCTCGACCAGCAGCTCGCGGGTCGTCGTCGTCCCCATCGCCCGTGGGAGGTAGGCGGCCAGGGCCGCCGCCTGCTCGGCGCCGTCCAGCGGTTCGGGCACGAAGGCCGTGTGCTCCACCAGGGCCGTGGCGGCGTCGCTGGGCAGGCAGTAGCCGAACGCGAGGCCGACCTCCGGCTGCGGCACGGAGAAGTCCATGAGCACGGCCCGGTCGGGGTCCACCGACCCGTCACGACCGCGCACCCGCTGGCCCAGGAAGTGCTGGACGAGGGTCGAGGCGCCGGGCCGGGCCGGTGGCGCGGGGCGCGAGTCCAGCACCGCGCGCGCGGGCAGCTCACCACCCGGCAGGACCACGCGGGTGCCGGTGGCGTCCTCCCGGACGGCCAGCGCCGTCTGCGGGAGGTGCTCCAGCTGCAGCGCACCGCGGTCGCCGGCACGGGCGACGAGCCCGGCCACGTGGTCGTAGTAGTCCTCCCCGCGCACCATGGCGTAGCGCAGCGGGGCGAGGTCGAGGCGCGCTGCGGCGCCGTCGGGCGCCACCACCTCCACGCGCGGCCACCAGCGGTGCACGGCGGGCTCCAGCTCCGCCTCGGCCCGGCTGCCGCGCAGCAGCCACGAGCACCACGTGCGGTCCGCCGGCCGCTCGGCGAGCCGGTCGACGGGGTCGACGACGACGACGCGCAGCGGCCGCCGCTGCGGCTGTCGCAGCAGGTGGAGCGCCAGGTGGTGCAGCACGGCCGTCCCGGCGCCGCCCCCGCCGAGCAGGACGGCGTCGGCGACGGCGGGGGTGGGCTGCACCCCCGCATGGTGACCCACGTCCGGACCGGCAACGCGTGGATCTTCCGCGGCTGTCGCTCTCGGCGGTGGGCGCTACGGTGTCGGCGTGACCCACCTGGTGACCACCGAGCGTCTCGTCGTGCGCGACTGGGAGCTCTCTGACGCCGCCGCCGCCCTCACCGTCTTCGGGGACGAGAGGGTGTCCCGCTGGCTCGCGCCCGCGGCCGACGCGGTTCCGGACGAGCAGGCCATGGCCGCCCGCCTGGAGCAGTGGCGCGCCGAGCAGGTGCGCGAGGGGGACGACGTCGAGCAGTTCGTCGGCCGGTGGGCCCTGGCCCGCTCCGAGGACGGCGTGGTGGTCGGCGCGCTGGTGCTGCGCACGATGCCGCCGCACGGGGAGGACCTGGAGATCGCCTGGCAGCTGGCGCCCGAGCACTGGGGCCACAGCTACGCCAGCGAGGGCGCGCGGGCCCTGGCGGCCTGGGCCTTCCGGCAGGGCGCCTCCGAGGTGTTCGCCGTCATCAGGCCCGGCAACGAGCGCGGCGAGTGGATCGCGCGGCGCCTGGGCATGGAGTGGGTCGGCGAGACCGACAAGTACTACGACCTCCACCTGCGCGTGTACCGGCTGCGACCCTCCGACATCGCCCCGCCGGACCCGGTCACCACCGGCTCGCTGCCGGTCATCACCCCTCGCCCCGCCTGACGCCCGCGCCGGCGCGGTCCTTCTTCGGGAAGCGCTGCGCCAGCGCCACGCGGATCGGGGGCACCACCACCCCCTCGGACGCCAGCTGCGCCCGCACCTTGCGGCGCGTCACGAGGACGCCGACGAGGCCCACGGCCCACACGGCGTACTGCACGCTGAAGGCGGCCCGGAAGTCGCCGAGGGAGTAGTCGCCGCCGGTGACGTCGAGCACCACCCCGACGGCCAGGACGGTGAGCAGGCTCGCCACGAAGCCGCCCACGTTGACGATGCCCGTGGCGGTGCCCTGGCGGTCCGCGGGGTTGAAGGTGCGGGCGTAGTCGAACCCCACCATCGAGCCCGGTCCACCGCTGGCCAGCGCCAGCACGAGCAGGGCCAGCAGCCACAGCGGCGCGGGGCCGGGCCAGGCGATCACCGTCGTCCAGGCGGCCGCGTTGGCGGCCACGATGGTCAGCACCAGCCAGGAGCGGCGCAGCGGGTGGCGGGACACCAGGACGCCCAGGAGCGGCCCGGCCACCAGCCCCGCGACCACGTAGGAGGTGAACAGCGCGCTGACCGCGGCCTGCGGGACGCCTTCGCCGCGCTCGAGGAACGGGAAGCCCCACATGAGGGCGAACACCGTCCCGGGGAACTGCGTGGCGAAGTGGCTCCACAGGCCCAGGCGGGTGCCGGGGTGGCGCCAGGCGCGCACCAGGTCCCGACCGGCCTTGGACCAGCTCAGCGGCGGCCCCGAGCGGCTGCGCACGCCCGGGGCGTCGCGCACCACGAGGGCCACGAGGACGACGGCGAGCACTCCGAGGGCCGCCGCTGACGCGAACGCCGGCGTCCACCCCGGCCCGGAGAGGACCGCGACGAGCGGGACGGCGGAGAGCACCTGCCCCAGCTGGCCGAGAAGGCCCGTGAGCTGGGTGATGACGGGGGCCTGGCGGGCGGGGAACCAGGCGCCCACCAGTCGCAGCACGCTGATGAAGGTGAGGGCGTCACCGGCGCCGACGAGCACGCGGCCGAGCACCGCCAGCGGCAGCACCTCGCCCACGGCGAGCACCAGCTGGCCGGCCGCCATGAGCAGGCCGCCGACCACCACGAGCCGGCGCGTGCCGAACCTGTCCAGGAGCACTCCCGCGGGCACCTGGAGGAGGGCGTAGACGAGCAGCTGGAGCACGGTGAAGGCGGAGACGGCGGCTGCTGTGGTGCCGAACCTGTCGACCGCGTCGAGCCCCGCGACCCCGAACGAGGTCCTCTGCAGGACCGCCACCACGTACGCCGCGACGCCGACGCCCCAGACCACCCACGCGCGCACCCGACCAGTCTCCCGGGTGCTGGTGCCACGGACGCGCACCCCCCGTGGACGACGACCGCCGGCCGTCGCCCACGGGCGACGACCGGCGGTCCGGGTGGTGCTGGTGCGCCCGGGTGCCGGGCGCGGGCGGCTCAGGAGGCCTGGAAGGTGAGGCACGCCGCGGTGTCGGCACCGCTCGCGCCGGCGCCCACGCGGATGGAGCTGGCGGTGCACTCGAGGTCGGCGTTGAACGCGCAGTTGCTGCGCGAGCAGGCGCCCACCTGGGCCACGACCTTGTCCAGGCCGCCCTTGCGGCTGAGCGGGATGAAGGTCCCGCAGTCCGCAGACCCGTCGGCAGAGCCGACGGTGATCGCGAAGGCGTGGCAGCCGTCGTGGTTGTACGAGCAACCGGCGACGGTGCACTCGGTGACGGCGGGCATCTCGAGCGTGGCCACGGTGACCTCCAGGGAGTCAGGACGGTGAATTCCTGTCCATGACCATATCGGCTCCGACCCGGAATCTCTAATGCAACACCCCAGGTCAGCGGCCGTTCGTGATAGATCAGGCCCCTCTTTCGATATTCGGTGAGGCTGCCCTCACCGAATATCGAAAGGACGGCTCAGCGATATGAGGTGAGGCTGCCCTGGCCGCCGCGGCGGCCGCCCTGGCCGCCCTGGCGGCCGCGGCCCGAGCCCCCACCGCTGGCGGCCGCGCCGGCGGTGGGGGCTCGG
>NZ_JACNME010000022.1:0-5855 GCF_014270065.1 Quadrisphaera sp. RL12-1S
TGGCGTTCAAGCGGCTCGCCCTGCGCTATGACCGCACCGCGAAGTCGGTCAACGCGCTGGCTCGTCTCGCGGTCACCTTGATCGCTGCTCGGCTGCTCGTGAACGACTAATGCAACGTCTTCTAAGTGGGCTGGTCGATGAGCCGCAGCGAACCGGCACCCCGGTCGTTCGCCATCTGCAGCCGGCCGGACTGCACCTGCCCGTAAGGCGTGGACAGATCCCCGGCGTCCAAGGCGAGCTGGAGGGTGAGGACCTGGCATGCCTCTACTGCGGCGATGCCCATCCCCGTGCCGTCATCGACGCCGACCGTCACAGGCAAGGCGTCACTGGAGCCGTCGTCGGGGTGGAAGGTTGCAGTGGCAGTGATGGGGTGTTGCTTGGCGAGATTGATGGGGGGGCTGGGCGTGGCTGCACCGACGTCATCGTTGGAGCCTGGGGCGGAGGTCTGCACGGCGACGAGGGTGCGGTGAAGGGGTTGCGGGCATGCCGGTGAGGCCATGACGTCGTCGGGCCTAGCGCTGCAGCCGCTGAGCAGCAGCATTACGGCGGCAGCGGGGACCGCAAGGCGTGCGGCTCTGCGTGCGTAGACGGTGGCCCCCTGGTGTCCTCGTGCTTCACGTCGGCTACACCTATGACGCCGCTACTCGTATGCGATGTTGCATGGCGTCGACACTCTCCCTCATCGCTCTGTCTGCGCTGACCGACCAGGTGAGACCGCGACGCGCAAGAGGGGAGGACCGCACTAGCGGTCCTCCCCTCTTGTGTTGTTGCCCTCATTGGCGGGGTCGCTCGCTTCTACCCCTAGGCGTAAGTCCTGCCGTTGCTGTAGGTGCGCTTGATAAAGTCATCGATCGACTCCGGATTAGCCCCGGGAGCGTTCTGCTTGATCAGCTGGAGCACCTCCTCGGGGGTGAGTTCCTTTGGGAACCCGCCGCGCTGAGAGTTGAGCTGGTGCAGTGTCCTCTGCAGGGCGTAGCTCTCGTTGGGACTGGCCGACATGGGCATCAGGAGGCTGCCGGAGGCGCCGAACCGGACTCCGGTCGTCGCGGTGATCGTGGCCTTGTCCTGCGCCGAGAGGTTCTTGGACATCCATGACTGGTCGTAAGCGGCGGGGATGGTTGACGGGGAAGAGAGCGCCGCGGCGACCTGCTCATAGCTCGAGGGGGCTTCCTGGGCGGTGCGGCTGGGCTTGGTGGACCAGTCAGTACTGCTGTAGCGGCTGCCGCCGATGGGCGAGATGGACATGGCCTTCCTTGAGCTCAGTGGTCTCGGCTGCATCTACGGGATCGCGGGACATTGCCTCTATCGGCTCAAGATCGCGCCCGCTTGAAAGGCTCTTTTGTATACATGTCCTGCATCTGTTCGCCTTTGAACAGTCGCCGGCAGGGACCAGAGGCGCCCGTCGAAGTCAACGAGCGCAAGCCCGACGTCGACGACGCGAAGGACCTCCACGACCGACGACCGTGTCGCACTTTCCACCTTCGATGCAGCGTCGGTCTCTGTGGAGAAGGGTCCGTCAGGCGCGTCGATGACCACGATCCGGCGACCGGCTCGATGCAGTCGACTTCGACAGGGAGGGTCAGCGACGCGCTCCGGTGTCGACGGTCGTCCACAGCCTCATCTTGTCTGGGTGAGGCGTCGACGCGTCCGATCGACCACCGCTCCCCGGATCCCATCTGCGACCTCGACCTCGGAGGGGGTTGAAGCATCATGCGCGCGGGGCCCGAGGGCGTGGCGCTGACAAGGCGTCAGCGACGCGGGGGGCACGATGCTGCTTCTTGCGACGGTCGAGGCCGACTGCAGAGGAATGGGCTTAGGTGATCAAAGCAACGTCAACGGCGGCGCGGCGGCTGCTCCTCGTACCGATCTTCTTGCCGGCCATGCTCATCTTCCCCTTGCTCGACTGGCTCATGGGGAGTTGGTGGGGAGTCCTTGGGGTAGCTGCGTACGTCATCGGCGTCTTCATCTGGGTGCAGGCACCGTTCCGGCGGCGAGCACCGAGCAGTGGAAGGCGTTCACGCCGCCGCGCCGATCCGAAGGCGGGCTGAACGAGCGATTCCCGGCGCGGTGGAGGACCGCCGACCGAACAACATCGTCTGACGCTCGTCGGCCGGCACTGCCGCCCGCGATCATTTGCTCCGCCACTTCCGCCAGGCGCTTACCGCGAGGGCCCCACCGATGCCGACCACCATGAAGGCTAAGACAATGATCTTGTAGATCAGCGGCTGATGAGACTCGCCGATCGTCAGGATCGGCGCTTGAAGTAGAACTCTCACCATGGTCTCCTCCGACACGTGCGGCGGCCGCTGCCTGAGTCTCTTCCGCGTGAGCCGAACTGCGGAGCGGCGGCAACGGGTTCCCCGCTGCTTGTCTCGCACGTGGACCGGTGACCGCCCGCCTCGGCACATGTCACGGCGCGCTGGCGCCCGAAGCCCCGGTCCGTCGCAGATGGGATCGCTACCCGGACGGGTGTGGCGGAAATCGTTCAGCGCACCGCGGGCCTCGACTAGTCGATGTGACTCGCCATCCACGGCGAGTTGAGCAGCTGGAGCCGCGGTAGCGCGAAGGCTGTCCCCGGGAGGGGGCGGACCCACTGTCTCCATGGTCGTCGCCTCGCTACCGACCGTGCTGCCGAGACGGGTCGCGCGATCGTCGGTTGTCCTGGCGGTGGTTGCGCACCACGGCGTCGATCTTCGGCCCTTGTCCTCGTTGTCAGGCACTGGCGTACTGGTCACGCCCGGCGCGCTTGGCCTCGTACAGGGCAGCGTCGGCTGCTGCGTACAGCTCACGCATCCCCACCGCGTGCCGCGGCACCTGCGCCACCCCAACACTGATCGTCACTGCCAGCTGGGTTCCGTCCACCAGCTGCAGCGGGGCCGCGCGCACCGCCTGGACCAGCTCCCCAGCCCTCAGGGCGGCCACCTCTGCTGAGCAACCCGTCAGCAGCACCGCCAGCTCATCCCCGCCCATGCGGCTGACCACCGCATCGTCATGGCGCACCGAGGAGGCCAGTACCCGCGCGAGGTGGCGCAGCGCGTCGTCTCCGACCGGATGACCATGCCCGTCGTTGATGGCCTTGAAGTTATCGACGTCCACGAGGACCAGCGCCGTGCCCTGGGCCGAGGCCGCTGAGCGCAGCGACGCGGCGAGGGCGTCATCCAGCACCCGACGGGTGACCAGACCGGTCAAGGTGTCCACCGCGGCCAAGCGCGCCAGCTCAGCCCTGTCGGCTTCCTGGGCGTCCAGCAGGCGCACCAGCACAACGGCCACCACCGCCAGAGTGGTGCCAACGAACACGACGTCGGTCAGCGCCGCCGGCAGCGGCATGAAGTGGGTGGTCACCGCAAGGTCACCCAGGATGGCGGTGCTCACCGCCACAGCTGCGCCACCGGCGCGCAGTTGGGTCGCGGCGGCGATGACGGGCAGGGCCAGGAAGACCTGCACCGAGGCTGAGACGTCACCGGTGTGCCACGCCTGGGCGCAGATCAGCACGGTGCCTAGGGCTGGGACGGCGGCGAGCACCCCGACGCGGTCCAAGCGAGCAGCCTCACCGAACCAGCACCAGGCCGACACGCCCGCGGCGGCCGCGGCCACGACCCAGCTGATGCTCCGTTGCTGCGCCGTGGGAGTGGCCGGGTCGATGAAGGAGTACAGCACCAGCACGGCCGCGCCGGCTGCCAGGACGGCAGCAGCGGTGCGCGCGGCGCGCTGGGGATGACGAGCGCGCAGGGTCGTGTTCACGTGCATGTGGATGTCCTCGTCGGTCGGTGTCGGTGAGGGAGTTCGTTGCCCCGCTGACCACCCGGTGAGGTGGTCAGCGGCGCAGGCAGCTGTCCTGGGTCCGCCCGTTCGGCAGCCGCCGGGCAGGTCAGCGTCGTCCGGTGACCAGCCCGCCCACGGGTCCGCCGGCACCGGGCAGGCCCGTCACCGCTGTTTGGGACCGCTCCGGAGCCCGTGACGCTCCCGACGAGGAGCCGCCCGAGGAGCCGGACGAGCCGCTGGAGCTCTTAGGTGGTGGGTCGGTCCGCCCGCTCACGAGTCCCCCCGTGAGACCGCCGGTGAGCCTGCTGGCTGAGTCGTCTGCTTGCTTGGCGGCTCTGGAGGCGGCGTCGGCCGCGTCCTTGGCCGCCTTCCTCGCGGCCTGCTCGGCTGCCGTGCCAGCGGCGTCAGCAGGGTCAGCAGCGGCCTTCGCCTGGTCGGCCTTTCCCTTGGCCGCTTTCTCGGCTGCCGCCTTCGCCTCCTCGGCGGCCTTCCTCGCCGGTGCTGACGTGGCGGCCGGGACCTTCGATGCTCTGGGGTCCGCCGGGCGAGGCGCGCTCGGCGCTAGCACCGGCGCGGGAGACGTGCGTGGTGCAGCGGTCGAGGGCGGGGTCACCGGTAGGGTCGGGCGGTTGCCCGCGGGGCTGGAGGGGCCCGCGGGATGCTGAGGGTCGGTGGCCACCGGTGCCCCCTCGAGCGGTGATGCCGTTGGCAGCGGAGCCGCGGTCGTGGACGCTGTCGGCACGGCAGCGGTGGCCTCGACTGCGCTGGGGAGTGCGTTCGGCCCGGACGTCGGGGTGCTGGGCGCCCCGGATGCTTCGGGCTGGGTGGGGACGCTTGTCGCGCCTGCGATCGCTCCCGAGGCGGAACGGGCCCTACTGCCGGGCGCGGCGGCGGCGCCGTTCGCGGTGAGGGGGACTGTGGACTGCTGGACCACCAGCACCGCCGCACCCGGCGGCGCGGCGATGACGTCGGCGGTGGCCACCCCTCCGGTCACCCCCACCCCGGCGGCCAGGACGGCCGTCGCCGCGTGTCCACCGGCGACCTGCAGCGCCGCTCCCACCGAGGGGGCGGCCTGGGCGGGGGCGGCGACGACCACCGGCAGTGCCGCCAGGAGCGTCGCCGGACCGGCGACGCGGCGCAGCTTGGCGATGCCGACGCCGAGCAGCGCCCGCACCACCACCGGGTCGAACTGGGCCCCGGCGCACCGGGTGATCTCCGCGCGGGCCTGCTCGGCCGACATCGGCTTCTTGTACGCCCTCGCGGAGGTGATGACGTCGTAGGTGTCGGCGACCGCGATGATCCGCGCGGCGAGGTGGATGTCCTCACCCGCCAGCGCGCGGGGGTACCCCGTGCCGTCGAAGCGCTCGTGGTGCTGCTCGACCCCGTCCAGCCAGTCCCCCAGCCAGCCGCGCAGCGGCTCGACGAGCTCGCCGCCGTGGTGGGGGTGGGTCTGCAGCTGGGCCCACTCGGCCTCGCTGGGGCGGCCGGCCTTGTTGATGACCTCCACGGGGACGTGGACCTTCCCGACGTCGTGCAGCAGCGCGGCCCAGCTGAGCCGGTCGACGTCGGCGGCGGACAGGCCCATCTCCTGGCCGATGAGGGCGGCGTAGGCCTGCACCCGTTCGGCGTGGGCGCGGGTCCTGCCGTCGTGGGCGGCCAGCGTCGCGACCAGGGCCAGCACCCGTTGGCCGGAGCCCTCGCCCCCGCGCTCGGACCCCTCCAGGGCCTCGGGCGACCAGCGGCGTCGCGCCAGCGCGAAGCGGTGGGGCACGTCGTCGGGCAGCACCAGGCTCAGGCGGAGCAGCGCCGACAGCGGGGCCAGGCGGCGCAGCAGCCGCGAGCAGGCGAACAGGACCACCGAGGTGACCACGACCACGCTGACGAGCCACAGCCACACCGGCAGGCCCACCCGCGCAGGCGGCACTACCAGGGCGGCCACGGCCCCGACCACCAGGGCCAGCGCCAGGGGTCCGACGACGACGGCGGTGCGCACCGCCAGCGCCAGCCCCGGCCGGGCGCGCCGCGGCACCACGTCGGGGTCGGTGTAGTTCTGCGTCGGCCCCGGGCTGACGACCGGGCTGACGACCGGGCTG
>NZ_JACNME010000022.1:5953-15534 GCF_014270065.1 Quadrisphaera sp. RL12-1S
TGGCGACCGGGCTGGCGACCGGGCTGGCGACCGGGCTGGCGACCGGGCTGGCGACCGGGCTGGCGACCGGGCTGGCGACCGGGCTGGCGACCGGGCTGGCGACCGGGCTGGCGACCGGGCTGGCGACCGGGCTGGAGTCCTCGTCGCCGACGCGCGCAGCGAGATCAGCACTGCTGGGTGCCACTGGCTGATGGCGCCAGGGCCGGACGACCAGCACACCGACTATCACCACAAGCACCAGGGGCCCGAGAGCGATGGCAGCGCTCACCGCCAGCGCCGGGACCGGTCGAGCGCGTCGAGGCGCCACGCCCGGGTCAGCGCGCTCAAGCATCGACCAAGTGATCACGCTGACGCCTCGGCACCAGATTGGGGTCCGCTTGAGGTGGTTGCTAGGGCGTGGTCCGTTCAGCCCGCAAGGCCGCTCTGACGGCCGTCGCACGGTGGGGGGACGCCCGTCCTTTGGGATCCGGGCTTCGGCCAAGCGTCTCTGACCACCGGACGCCGCGGTGCGCGTCGTGGCGCCCGACCCTCAGGGCCGCCGACCGCCTCAGAAGGGATCACTTACCGGGCAGCTGCGAAGAGGCTCGCTCCCCGGGCGCAGCAGCGCTCGCATCACCCCACGCAGGGAGAATGCTCGCGCCGTGCGAGCAGGTCCTCGTCAAGCGCCCGAACTCGCCCAGCCGTCTTCCGGTGTGCAGACGCTGGCGGCTGTCAACTCACCCGACCCGCTGTCGATGATCCGGCGAGGGCGCGAGGTTCCGCGCCTCACTGCACCGAGGCGATGGAGGTGACGCAGGTGCTGAATGCGCTGCTGCGTCCGGCTGAGACGTTCATGAGCTCGATGACCTTCACCCGCAAGGTGCTGGTGCTTGCGGTCTGCCTGCTCGTGCCGCTCGGGGTGGCGCTGAACGCTCAGCTGTCCAGCCAGGGCAGCAACATCGCCGTCGCCGTCGCCGAGCGGGAAGGATTAGCCGTGATCCGGCCGGCGCTGCTGCTGCTCGCCGATGCCTCAGCGGCACGTCTTGCCGACGCTAGCGCGCAGGACGCCGCAACCGAGGCCGTCCAGCAGGACCTGAACGACCTGACCACCGCCCGCGCTGCCCTGTCAGCCATCAAGCGCAGCGACGACGCGCTGGCGGGCCTCTCGGCCGCAGTCAGCGCCGCCGCCAGGGAAGGCGCTCCTGCGCGCGCTGCGGCATGGGAGTCGGTGCAGCAGGCCGCGCTCGCTTACATCGAGGCGGAGAGCAGCCGGTCCCAGCTCATTCTCGATCCGGCTCTGGACTCCTACTTCGTTATGGACGCGCTCACCGCCCGGCTTCCAGCGGTGCTGGTGGGAGCCAGCGCAGGCGCCGTCCAGGTGGCAGATCTGACCTCTGTATCAGCTACCGCTGAGCGCGCAGCCGCGGCCGTGACCGCTGCAGACACCGCCCAGGCCGCCGCCGCGCTGCGCCTGGACATCGATACCGCTGAGCAGGCCACCCCGTCCGTGCGGGGCGCAGTGGAGACCCCAGTGGCAGCGGTGGTCTCTGCGGCCACGAGCCAGGCCGGCGCGGTGACCGCAACGGCTACAGACGACACCGCAGCGGCTGCAGCGCCTGCGACGGCTGCAACGGTCCAGACGCAGTCCGCCTCCTCTGCTGCGGGCACCGTTGCAGCAGGGCGAGCCGCAGTGGAGCCGCTGTCTGCCTCACTGGAGGGAATGCTCGCCCAGCGCCAGGCGAGCCTTGGCCGTGACCGGGCCGTCGCGCTGGGCATCACGGTCGCTGCGCTGGCCCTGGCGCTGTGGGTGGGCCTGGCTTTCCTGGTGGGAACACGCCGACGGTTGGGCTGCATCAACGATGTCCTCTCGGGCGTAGCCGTCACCGACTTCACGCTCTCAGCCGATGTCGGCGGCCGTGATGAGCTCACGGCCATGGCCTGCAAGCTGAACGCCGCCTCACGCGCTGTTGCTGAG
This sequence comes from Quadrisphaera sp. RL12-1S, assembly GCF_014270065.1. Classification (NCBI taxonomy): domain Bacteria; kingdom Bacillati; phylum Actinomycetota; class Actinomycetes; order Kineosporiales; family Kineosporiaceae; genus Quadrisphaera; species Quadrisphaera oryzae. Next base: position 7,908 of record NZ_JACNME010000022.1, read on the forward strand.
GTCTTCGCCCAAATCGCCGCGCTCAGTGACCGGGCCAGAACCTCCACCACACAGCTCGGTGGACTGGCTGATGGGTTGCGCACCCGGATGGCATCGGATGCTGTCCGTGCCGAGGGGCAGGCGGCGGATGCCAGTGACGCCGCGCAGCAGGTGAGCGTCGCCACGGCGGGCAGCGGTGAGATGGTCTCGGCGATCTTGGAGATTACCCGCAGCGCTAGTCACGCCAGCACGGCCACCGACCAGGCCCGGGGCCGTGTGGAGGAGACCGGGCAGGCTGTGCAGGCGCTGGCGCGCAGCTCCCAGCAGGTCGCCGTGGTGGTCGGCCTGATCGCCTCAGTGGCGGACCAGACCAATCTGTTGGCGCTGAACGCGACTATCGAGGCGGCGCGGGCAGGTGAGTTCGGCAAGGGCTTCGCGGTGGTGGCCCAGGAAGTCAAAGAGCTGGCGCGGGTGACCGCGGGAGCCACCGGTGACATTGAGAAGCTGGTTGCTGAGTCGGAGGCTCGCGCCGCGCATGCGCAGTCGCTGATGGGGGACCTGGTGCGTCAGATCAGCCAGGCCCACCAGGCGCAGGCGGTGATCGCTGCAGCGGTGGAGGAGCAGTCGGCCACCACGAGCCAGATGAGCTCGGTCTTGACCAGCGGGGCGCAGGCGGTCTCCCGGTTGGGGTCGGCAGCGGTCGCTGCCGACGCCGCCGCACGTCGCGCCTCTCAGGACACCGACGATCTCGCTGCGGCTGCTGGGGACCTGAGGGGGGCTGTTGAGCAGCTGGATGAGGTCGCGCGGCGGGTGCGCACCTGAGGCGGACGCAGCCGGGGGCGACCAGCGCAACGGGTCATCTGCTGCCTCATACGCGGTCTCTGGCCGTACGGCTCGGTGGGACTTCAGCATGGGCCGGCCGCTACCACGGCGGCCGCTACCACGGTGGGTCTCAGGTTGAGGTGCACCAATCAACGACCGGCACCCGAGGCACCGGTACCGCGGCCGGTCCCGCACCAACAGGACCGGCCGCCTCGAACCAGAAAGGACCTGCGTTGCAGCTCATCACCCCCGCCCCCACCCAGCGCCCCACCGAGACCTTCACCGGTGAGGTGCTCATGACCCCGTTGGCGACCGGCGTGCAGCCCTCCCGCCTCGGCGTCGCTCACGTGCGCCTCGCCCCCGGCGCGCGCACGTTCTGGCACGTTCACCCGCGCGGTCAGGTGCTGCACGTCCCCGACGGCACAGCCCTGGTGGGCACCCGCGACGGTTCGGTGGTGCGCGCCCGCGCTGGTGACACCGTCGTGCGCGCCCCAGGTGAGGAGCACTGGCACGGCGCCAGCGCCGACGCCTTCGCCGCCCACCTGGCCATCTAGGAGGCGGCCCCCGTCGAGGGTGAGGACGGCAGGTGGACTCCTATCACCTGGCTCGAGCCGGTCTCGGACGACATTAACGCCGCGGCCCAGCGCCAGCCGGGACCGGACCAGCGGTGAGCTGAGCGGCCAACAGCAGCCGCGCGCCGAGCGCTACCGGCCGCCTCACTCAACGACCGATGACTGGACGCCGCGGCACTGGACCGCCTGCTCGGGCGCACCGAGAGGATGGTCAGGCGGCGGCACTCCATTCACTCCCGCGTCTGTGCGGCGTCTTGAAAAGATTTCCTGCGCGACGAGCAACCTTGTGAGCACCTGCACGTCTCTCCCGTCGCAAGGGCGCCACAACGGCGCCCCGAATGACGAGGTGCGGACGTGGACCCGAGCGCGACCAGCACGCAGACAGGGAGACCGTCGGTGGGCCTGACCACGCTCGATGATCTCTTCGCCGAACGCTGGACGGTGATGGTCCGCCTCGCCGTGCTCCTCGTCGACGACCAAGAGTCGGCTGAGGACGTCGTCGCCGACGCCTTCACCAGCTTGGCGGGCAACTGGCACCGCATCGATCCCGACCGAGCTGTCGGCTACCTGCACCGGTCCGTGGTCAACGGCGCTCGATCCGCCTTGCGAAGGCGCCGCACGGCCCGCGCGTGGAGCCCGCCGGCGCTGCGCCACGGGCCCTCGGCCGAGGACGTCGCGCTCCTAAACACCCAGCACCGGGAGCTCATCGAAGCTTTGTCCACTCTCCCGCCCCGCCAGCGAGAGGCCCTGGTGCTGCGCTACTGGTCTCACCTGGATGAGGCAGCCACCGCAGAGGCCATGGGGGTCTCGCGCGGAACGGTGAAGTCCACCACCAGCCGAGCCTTGGTGGCGCTGCGTCGTCGCGTCGGCGACACCCCCACCCCAACGGACCGATCGACCAAGGGAGGTACCCGATGACCGGGTTCGACGACAGCGTCACCTCAGCGCTTCGTGCGCGGGCAACGGGCGTGCTCAGCGACCCCGCTGAGCAGCTGCGCCGCCGGCCGGACCTCGCCGCTGCCCTCGCCGCTGCCCGCTCTGGCGAGGCCGAGGACCTGGACCTTTCCGCTGGCGACGACGCTCACGTGGTGCCGCTGGGGGCTGAGCCTGCCACTTCCGATGGCCAACGACGTCGAGTGTGGGTGGTGCTCGCCGCGGCTGCTGCCGTCGTGGTTCTCGTGGGCGCCGCGGTCGGGCTCGCCCGCGCCCAGCGTCCCGACGGAGGAGCCATAGCCCCTGCGATGACGGTTCAGCAGGCCTTCTCCGTGCTGGAGCGTCCAGCGATGGCTGCGGATGCCCTGCCGGACGTGGGGATCAGCATCCCGTCGCTCCCGGTACCCGGGTCGGCGCGGGTGCTCGCCGACTCTGCTGCTGCGGAATACTGGGCAGCCTTGGATGCTGCGGGCGAGGTGTGCCTCGTCGTGTTGGAGCGCACAGGGGCACCCAGCTTCACGACGATGTGCCAGCCGGTCGAGCGAGCCGCACGCGAGGGGGTGCGGGTCAGCACGGATGCGAACTCCATGATCAGCGCTGTGCTCGTGCCGGACAGCTTCGACGCCCGCGAGCTGCAGCGCGCCGGGTATCAGCGCATCGTCGCGAACCTGTGGGTGGACGGGGCGACAGCGTCAGCGGTGGCGCTTGCCGACGTCGAGAACGCCTCACAGCAGCCGTTAGCCCTGCAGGCCCGACTCGGTCGGGGCACTGAGGAGCTGCCCTCTTTCAGTGTGGACTCGGGTTCCTTCAGCGTGGTGGTGAGGTGCCTGGGCCCGGCCCGGGTGGGGCTGGTCATCAATGGGGAGGTGCTGGCGCCAGAAGACTGCAGCGACGGAATGCGGTCCGTGGGCAGGGAAAGTGACGGTGCACCGGTGCAGGTGAGGGTCACGGCCGACCCCGGCGTGTCCTGGGCTGCCGGGGTCATCGCCTGCCGCCGCGACGAGATGGGTACGTATTGCTAAGGGAGTAGCTGTCCTGCGGCGGCCGAAACCCTCGCCGGGGCCCGGGCCATCCGAGGTGATGCTGCTCTCGCGCTTCTTGGGGGCTCCGCTGCAGTTGACGTGATCAACGGCCGGGCTTCCGAGGCTGCACGACCGGCGACCGGACCTGGTAGTGACCGTCGCGCCCGACCGCGGACGAGGACCGCCGTCTGTCGCAGAAGGGATGGTCAGCGAGACGCTGACCGGTCGGGGATCGTCAGCGAGACGCCACTGCGCCGCAGCAGGGGCTGACCGAGTGAGGCTCCGCGCCGACCCTCGTCCACGCCCGCTGGCGTGCTCACCGTCGACGGGCAACGGCTCACGCCGCCGTCGGCCCGGACGCGATGGCGCGCCCGGGCCGGCCAGCTCAGGAGACCACCATGACCGGCCTACTCATCGGCTACGCCCGCTGCTCCACCGACGGCCAAGCCCTCACCGCCCAACGCAACGCCCTCACCGACCTCGGCGTCGAGGCGAGCCGCATCTACGTCGACCACGGCCTGACCGGCACCAACCGCGACCGACCTGGACTGCGAGAAGCCATGGCAGCCTGCCGCGACGGCGACACCCTCGTCGTCACCAAGCTCGACCGCCTGGCCCGGTCGCTACCTGATGCCCGGGCCATCCTGGAGGAGCTCACCACCCGACAGGTCCGCCTGAGCCTGGGCGGATCGCTGCACGACCCCACCGACCCCGTGGGCCGGCTGCTGTTCAACGTCCTGGCGATGGTCGCCGAGTTCGAAGCCGACCTGATCCGGATGCGCACCCGCGAGGGCATGAAGGTCGCCCGCGCCAAGGGCCACCTGCGGGGCAAGCCGCCGAAGCTGAGCCGAACCCAGGAGGCGCACCTGGTGGAGCTGATGGGCGAGGGCCGCCACAGCGCCACCGAGGTCGGGGAGCTGTTCTCGGTCTCCCGGGCGACGGTCTACCGCGCCCTGCGGCGCGCGTCGATGGCGTCGACTACGAACTGCGCCACGCCGTCTGCGCCGGCGCCGCGGTGAGGCCCGCGGCTGTCTCGGCAGGGGTGACCTCCCGAGACAGCCGTCGCCACGCGGTACAGTCCCACGCACCTCGACGGCGCGGGATCTCAGAGCGTCCGGTCAGCGGTCGCCGGATGAGACGCCCCAATCTGACGGGCTGTTGTGCCTCGACGACGTCTTCCGCTGCCGGGTCTCGTCGGCCTCGCGCAACGAAATCGCTGTCCAGAGCACTGTCCGCCTCAGTAGCGTCCCGATGTGAGTGATGACGCCGAGGACCTCAACCCGACGCAGACCACGGCCGCTAGCGGCAGCCCGGACCGCGACGCCGAGGGCGCCGACGATGACGGTGAGATCCTCGCGACGATGTGGACCGCACCTGCCCTGGAGGCCTACCAGGCCAAGGTGGGGCACCTCATCGACGTGCTGACCACTCACGCCCAACTGGTGAGCACCCGCGCGGGGCGCCAGCGGGAACTGCCGGCCTACTTCGCCTCTGCCGATTCGCTGCAGCGGGCGGTCAACAACTTCGCGGACGCCGAGTTCGACTGGTGCGGCTCCATCCCGGTGCGCGGCAGTGATGTTGACGACGAGGATGTCGAGGACGCTTTTGAGGACGTTGAAGGCGATGCGTCTTTGGAGGGGCTGGGGGTGCTGACGGTGCTAGGCCGTTACGACTACGTCATCACCGACGCGGCCGCCCTGGTCGAGGAGGGCCGCCGTGGGTACCTGCGGCACTGGACACAGGAGACGCCCGAGGACGCCCAGCAGCGTGTGCAGGAACCTTCAGACGCCGTCAGGGAGCTGCTGCACGGAGCACCGCTTGCTGAGCTGGAGGGTGTGCCGGGTCTGCAGCTGACGACATGGGTTCCTCAGCTGATCCAGCACGGGGGAAGCGACGACGACGAGGTCGCCGAGAACCCGTTCGGTATCGCGGGACAGAGCTGACCGGGCAACGATCGCTACCCGAACAGCGAGACACTCACTGCGACCCACGTCCGACGGTGACGTCGAGCCAGGTCCACCCCTCGTCGCGGAGTCGGCTGTAAGAACGAGCCGTGAGGTGGAACTACCGGGTATCCCCCACGAGAGGAAGCCCGGTGAACGACGACCCCGCCGACCGGCTGACCCGCCTGTTCCGCGACCACTCCGCCCGCGTCCTGACCTTCCTGGGCCACCGCGGCGCCGGTGACGCCGCCCCAGACCTGCTCAGCGAGGTCTTCACCACCACCTGGCGCCGCATCGACGACGTCCCCGACCCAGCGCTGCCCTGGCTGCTGGGCGTGGCGCGCAACACCCTGGCCCACCACTGGCGCGCCCAGGGCCAGCAGGCAGCGCTCGCTCTGCAGGCAGCCCACGCCGCCAACCGCGAGCACCCCAGCCACCGCGGGGGACCCGCCACCCTGGACATCGCCGACGTCGTCGCCGAACGCTCGGCGGTCATCACCGCCCTGGCCGCCCTCGCCGACGAGGACCGTGAGGTGCTCCTGCTCATCGGCTGGGACGGCCTGACCGCCGGTGAGGCCGCCGCCGTCCTGGGCTGTGCCCCCGGTGCCTTCGCCGTCCGGCTGCACCGCGCTCGGCGCCGCCTGCAGCGGGTGCTGGACCCACCGCCGTGGAGCGATCCAGCTGTGACGACCGCGCTGCCCGCCAGTGCTCGGCCCGGGCCCACCACCAGGACCGCGACCAGCGCTGCCCACCGGCAGGTCAGCGACCTGACCACCCACATCCCCGTTCCCGCGTCCGTGCTCAAGGAGTCCTGATGCCCACCACCATCCCCACCCCCACCGGTCACGACGACGGCGCCGACGCCGTCATCGCCCGACTCCGCGCTGTCCGCCCCGCCAGCGCTCAAGACGCTGAGAACTACCTGGCCCTGCACGGCCAGGACGTGCTCGCCGGCATCCTGGCCACCCCGCGCGCTGCCACGACGTCGACCTCGAATCTCTCGGCTGCGCCCGCGCCGGCGACCGGCCGCGGCACCACCGCCAACAGCGCTCAGAGCGGCGGTGAGGTCGTCTCGCTGCGCCGGCCGGTCTCGCGGGGTCGCCGCGTGCGGTGGTCTCTGCTGGCTGCTGCGGCTGTGGCTGCCATCGCGCTGCCGGGTGCTCACGTCGTCCAGCACGGCCTGCCGGCTCCCTTCGGGGTGCAGACCACCGGCGAGCTGCCCGGGCAGATGGGCCGGCTGCTGGCCGTCACCAGTGATGACCGGGCGGCCGCGTCAGCGCCGGCCGGATCGGTACTCATCGAGCTGGCCTCGGCAGCGCTGCGGGAGCCGGTCACGCCGGGCAGCGCCACCGTCTCCTACGTCGAGGAGACCTCCGCGGCACGTGTGGGTGACCTCTCGGCGCTGACGAGCACTACCACTCAGACGTGGAAGGCCCCCGACGGGTCCGGCCGTCAGGTCACCGGCAGCGAATCGACCACCGACCCACTGACCGAGGCTGACGACTCCTGGGGCCCAGGACAGTCACCTGACGGTGGCGAGTGGGCTGCGGGGCGCCTGCGCGGCCTGGTGCTGGCGGACCTGTCCACCGACCCGGCGCAGCTGGCCGGTCAGGTCCGAGACTGGGCCATCCAGCAGCCTCCGATGGTCGGTGAGCAGCCGGGGACCGTCGCCGATGCCGAGCTGGACCTTCTGGCCGTGCTGCTGGCTGAGCCCAGCGCCGGGCCGGCGCTGCGCTCGGCGGCGTTCACGGTGCTGTCCCAGCGGGAGGACGTGGGTCTGCTCGGTGAGCACACCGACCCGTTGGGGCGCACTGGCACCGCGGTGGAGTACGACCAGGTCAACGGCGCGACGTGGCGGGTGACGCTGACGTTCGACCCGGCGACGTCGACCCTGCTGTCGAATGAGTCGACGCTGGTGGACCGCGGTGGCATGCAGTGGCTGGCGGCGGCGCCGCTGGGTGCATGGTCCTGGACGGCGTACACGACCACGGCGATGGTTGACGCCGTCGGGGACACGTCTCCGACCGCGAGCTGACGCTAGCCGAGCCCGTCGCTGCGCCCATCACGGCGCGGCGACGGGCTCGTACCTGCTGCCTGCGGATAGATGTCAGAGGGGACCGCTCACCGCCCGTCTCCGTGCACGTCTCGGCGCACCGGTCGTCGGCGCCGCTGTCCGTCGCAGATGGGATCGACTACCGGAGCAGCCGGACCTCGACAGGCAGGTCGAGCTCGGCCCAGACGCGGTCAGCCGTGAGAACTGATGGTGGGTCGCTGCGCACGGTCAGCGCGAGGCAGCAGCGGTCACCGAGGGAGAGCTGCCGGCCACCGGGCAGGCCACGCAAGGCCCCAGCGAACT
>NZ_JACNME010000023.1 GCF_014270065.1 Quadrisphaera sp. RL12-1S
GAAGACCTCCACGAAGGGCCACTCCAGCCGGGAGGCGATGGCCTTGGCGAAGGTGGTCTTGCCGGTGCCGGGCGGGCCGAACAGGACCACGGCGCGCGGCGGGGCCACCCCGAACCTGTCGGCCACGTCGGGGTGGGCCAGGGGGATCACCAGGCGGCGCTCCAGCAGGCCCTTCTCCTCGGTCATGCCGTCGATGGCGTCCTAGCGGTCCCGCGGCCATGATCCAGTTTGCGGCACAATCTGCACCGGTCTCGGGGCTCGACCGGTCGAACAGTCACCAGCCGGGGTGCCGCCTCATCATCATTGCTCTGCACGCGAGATCCGGTCATGCAGGGCGACGTAGAGGTTGGCGATCACAGCCGCCGAGGCCAGCGGAGCCTCGATGATCTTCTCGATGCGCCTAAGTCGGTAGCGGACCGAGTTGGGGTGCATGAACAGTTCATCGGCGGTGGCGGTGATGTCCATGCCCCGTGTGAAGTACGCGACGAGCGTCACCACGAGGTCCTCATGCGCGAGCAGCTGGCTGAACTGCTGGTTGGTCTTCGTGGCCACGGCGTCTGGACTGCGACTGGAAAGCAGCCAGTTGATGATGTCAGCGTCCTCGAACCGCACTAGCAGCCCGGCGCTCCGGGCGGGCTGTTCCATCGCCCCCTTGGTCAGGCCGCGATAGCCGGCTCTTCGCACAGCCACCCGAAGCGCCCGCTCTGCGTCTCGGAAGTGCGCCCTGGCCTGGTGCAGGTCGACGAAAGGCTCGCTGACGCCCATGTGGAAGTTCTGCAGGACGGTGGACGTCCACGGGTCGACCCCGATCTCCTCCCCCACCATGCCCGAGATCTGACTTTGCTGGCCGTGCTCGTTGTGCTGGTCGAAGGCGAGTGGCAGCCCATACTCCTGAGCGACCTGCAAAATCTCATCTGCGGGGCTACCACCTTGTAGACCGGGCTGGGTCTGGGTCGGCTGAGGAAGTGCGGTGGCGAGGAAGCACCGCAGCGGCCGCCCCCTCTGAAACCTGTAGCTGCGCAGCCTGTCCCACAGCCGGGTCGAGGCCTCAGGTGTGATCCCGGCGCGCAGGAGGCTGAGGATCTCACTCGACTCGGCGACCGCCTGGGCCGTAGACAGGGACCGGACCCCGCGAACGGCGCCCAGGAGCCGTTGCGTTGCCTCAAGCACCGGCTCAGCCAGCTCGTCCAGGACCTCGGCTCGCCGGGAGCCGAGGGCGATCCAGTAGCCGACGCCGCGAAGAACCGTCGGACGCGCCACCACGTGCCAGCGGCCCACCACCACGCGGAACTGGGCGGGGCGCGCATCCTTGATCTCGTTCCAGATCAGCATGGCTGGCCCCTCTCCGGTGGAGGCCACCACGCGCCCGGACTCCTCGTACAGGACCGCCGTCCCGCGGATGAGCAGCCCGAGGCGGTGCACGAGAGCGCGTACCGGGTCGTCGCCGGCCAGCGTCTCCAGCAGGCCGTTCTGCAGCTCCAGCTCCTGCCTCGCCAGCAGGGAGTCTCGCCTGTCCAGGGCCCGCGAGACGTAGCTCTCGATCGTCCAGAAGGGCACATCGGCCCTCACCGCCGCCACCGTCAGGCCGCTGGTCCGGGCCGCCGTCAAGAGCTCCTCCGGCACCCGGTCGAAGTGCACGCCCACGCCGAACAGCAGCGCCGGAGCACGGCAAGCAGTGAGCTCGGCGACCAACTCGCCGAACGAGTGAGACGACGCACGACCATCTGTGAAGCGCATGCCCGTCGTGAGCATCACCCAACCGCGCTCGAGCCAGTTCCCCACGCCGTCGATTTCGATGGTGTGGGCACCGAGCACCGGAAGGGCGAGATCGCCCGCCACGAGGAGGTCCAGCCCCAATCCGGGTGCCTGCAGGAGCTCTTCCACGGTGAGAACGCGTTTGAGCACGCCTGATCCTGCCACTTGACTGGAATTCTCACAGCAGCCCAGCCCGCAATCTATCCGAATGAACAGTGACACCCGGGGTGCGCTTCTCCACAGTTGGCGACCAACACCGGTCCCATGGCGGGCAGAAGCCGGCCCGGGGAGCTACCCCTCACGTCCAGGAGTGTCGAACGTGTCTGCACTGAGAGTGGCCGTCGACGTCGGCGGAACCTTCACCGATGTCTGCATCTTCGACGAGGAGACGCGGAGCCTCCGCGTGACCAAGGTCCCCTCCACCCCCCACGACCCCATGGAGGCCGTCATGGCCGGGGTGGAGCGCGGCGGCGTCGACCTGAGCCAGGTCTCGCTGTTCTCCCACGGCACCACCGTCGCCACCAACGCCCTCATCACACGCAGGTTCCCGAACGCCGCCCTCGTCACCACCCGCGGTTTCCGGGACGTCATCGAGATCCGCGACGGCACCAAGGACGACCTGTGGGACGCCTACAAGGACGTCGCCGGGCCCTACATCCGCCGGCGCGACCGCTTCGAGGTGACCGAGCGCACTGATGCCGCCGGCCGTGTGGTCACACCCCTCGATGAGGCCGAGGCGCGGCAGCTGGCGAGCCTGCTGGGGCGGCGCGGCGTGACCACCGTGGCGGTGTGCTTCCTCAACTCTTACGCCAACACTGAGAATGAGCGTCGCATGGCCGAGGTGCTCCGCGAGGTGCTGCCCGAGGCGAACATCTCCACGTCGGCGGAGATCTTGCCCGAGATCTTCGAGTACGACCGCTTCAACACGACCGTCGCCAACGCCGTCCTGGCCCCCCTGGTGACGGGGTACGTCGATCGCCTCGCCGAGCGCCTGAAGGACGGCGGCTACCGCGGCGACCTCCTCCTTCTCCATTCCGGCGGCGGCTCGATGACACCCCGCATGGTCGGGAAGTTCCCCGTGCGGCTCGCAGCATCCGGTATCGCTGCGGGAGCGATCGCAGCGCGCCACCTGTCGACCCAGTGCGGCTTCCCCAACGCCATCGGGTTGGACATGGGCGGGACGAGCACGGACATCTGCCTTGTCCACGGCGGCGAAGTCCGCATGACCAAGGAGTGGTCGGTCGAGTACGGCTACCCGATCACCTTCCCCAGCATCGAGGTCCTCACCATCGGCGCCGGCGGCGGGTCTCTGGCCTGGATCGATGAGGCCAGGTCCCTGCGCAACGGGCCGCAGTCGGCGGGAGCGAGCCCCGGGCCGGCCTGCTACGGCTCCGGCGGGAACGAGCCGACCAACACAGACGCCAACCTCCTGCTGGGACGGCTGGGCCCCAGCCTGGCCGGGGGAGCCAAGGAGCTCGACGTCCAGATGGCCGAGAAGGCCCTTTCCAGCCTCGCCGGCCCGCTGGGCCTGGAGCTCGCTGAGGCGGCCGGGGCCGTCCTCCGCGTGGCGAACGCGAACATGGCCGATGCCGTGCGGCTAGTCTCCATCCGCCGGGGATACGACCCGCGCAACTTCGCGCTCATCGCCTTCGGAGGCGCAGGCGCCCTGCATGGCGCGGAGGTCGCCCGGGAACTCAACATCCCGACCGTGATCGTACCGCCTAACCCTGGAGTGACCTCGGCTCTAGGGTGCCTGCTCGTCGACATCCGCCACGACCTGTCGGCCATGTTCTCCCACCTGACCACCGATGCGGACGCCTCTGAGTTCGAGCGGACGTTCGCCGACCTCGAGCGCGAGGCGACCCACCGCCTCACCCAGGAGGGTGTCAGCTCCCACGAGGCGGTCCTGCAGAGGAATGCCTCGATGCGCTACAGCGGCCAGTGGCGCTCCCTGGTGATCGACGTTGGCGCGGGCGAGGGGGCCCTGGAGTCCGCCGTCGAGCGCTTCCACCAAGAGCACGAGCGGGAGTTCGCCTTCCGCAGGGACGACACCCCGGTGGAGATCTACCAGCTGGGGCTGCGGGCCATCGGCACGACTCCGAAGCCAGCCTTCGCCGCCCACGAGGTGACCCCTCGCCCCGCCCCGCATTCGCAGAGCACACGGCGGGCGTGGTTTCCCGAGACCGGCTGGGTCGACGCCGCTGTCCACCAGCGTTCGGACCTGCCGGCAGGTGCGCAGCTCACCGGTCCAGCCGTCATCGACCAGCTCGACTCAACGACCGTGATCCCCCCGGGCACGAGGGCCGAGGTCGACGCCTGGCTGAACATCCTGATCCACCTGACGGAGGACTGATCATGAGCGCGAACGTGCACGCCCCCCACACCAGGTCCCTGGACCCCGTGACCTTCGAAGTGCTGAAGAACTCCTTCACCACCTCGGTGGACCTGATGAGCGAACAGATCCTCCGGACCTGCTACTCCTTCGTCATCTACTGCCGAGACTTCTCCTCTGCGCTCTGCGACGCCGAGGGCAACACCGTGATGCAGGGCAGCCAGGACATCGCCGTGCACGTCGGCACGCTGCACTTCCAGTGCCAAGCGGTGATCGAGTACTTCAAGGAAGACATCAATCCCGGCGACGTCTTCGTCATCAACGACCCCTACCGCGGGGGCACGCACTTCAACGACATCAGCTTCATCCGCCCGATCTTCTCGGGCGGGCGCATCATCGGCTACGCGCAGAACAAGGGGCACTGGGCTGACGTCGGCGGCACCGTGCCCGGGTCCTTTGACGTCAACGCCACAGAGCACTTCGGGGAGGGGCTGCGAATCCCGGCCTTGAAGATCTGGGACCGCGGCGTCTTCCGCCACGACGTCGCGCAGCTCATCGTCCAGAACACCCGGTCGCCCTTCGTCGGGCTCGGTGACCTGCACGCCCAGTCCGAGGCCACCGCAGTTTGTGAGCGCGAGGTGCTGCGACTGGTCGACACCTACGGGGTCGACACCGTGACCTCCGCCATGGCGGAGGTGCAGGACTACGTCGAAGACATCGTGCGCCACCGCCTGGCCGAGCTGCCGGACGGCACCTGGGAAGCCGTGGACCACCTCGATGCGGACCCCGGCAGACCTGAAGGCCTCGTGCCGGTCAAGGTCCGCATGACGATCAGCGGTGACACGGTGACGTACGACCTGAGCGGAAGCGCACCCGCCGTGGCGACCTTCCTCAACAGCGGGTACGGGGCGACGTACTCGGCGCTGTACGCGGGCACCAAGACCTTCTTCCCCGACATCCCGTTGAACTCCGGCTTCTACCGCGCCGTGCGGGGTGAGCTCGGCCCCGAGGGCACCGTCGTCAACGCCGGCTGGCCGATCGCGGTCACCGGGTTCTGCTCGGGGGCCTACGAGAAGCTGATGAGCTCCATCGTAGAGATCTGGTCGTCCATCGTCCCCGAGCGCGCCATGGCGTGCTCCTTCAACTTGGAGTACCTGCTGGTCGGAGGCCGTGACGGTCGCAGCACAGAACGTCCCTACTTCATGTGGTACGACTGGATGGCTGGAGGGTGGGGAGGCCGCAGCACCAAGGACGGCTCGAACGCCACGGCCCCCGTCTTCGGTCCCGGTCTTGCGGTGCAGCCCCTCGAGGGCCAAGAGCGCCTCAGCCCCGTCCTGACGACGACGCACAGCATCCGCCCCGACTCCGGAGGACCCGGAAAGCACCGCGGTGGTTGCGGTGTCGAGAAGGGCGGCGTCCTTACCGACGCCGAGCGCACGGTGATGTCCTACTGCTGCGACCGCGCTCGCTCCGTGACCTGGGGCATCGACGGCGGCCTACCGTCCCTGCCGCACGGGGTCTGGCTGAACCGGGGGACGCAGGAGGAACGCTTCCTCGGCAGCGTCTTTTCCAACGTCCCGGTGCAGTCCGGGGACGCCTTCACGCGCCCGAGCGCAGGTGGCGGCGGAAACGGCGACCCCCTCGAGCGCGACCCGGCCCTCGTCCTCGAGGACGTCATCGACGGCTACGTCACCCTCCAGCGCGCCGAACGCGACTACGGCGTGGTCATCGAGGCGATCGACATCGAGTTGGACCAGTACCGGGTGCTCGCCGAGAAGACGGCGACCGCCAGAGCCGAGATCGCTGCCAGCCGCCGAGGCTGGCTCGAGGCCGACCCGGAGGAACTGGCAGCCGACTACCGCGCCGGCAAGGTCGACATGCTCGACATGGTCCGGCGCTACGGCGTCATCGTCGACTGGGGCACCGGTGAACTGCTGCCCGAGACCACCTCCCAGTTCCGGGACAACATGCGCCGCCGCTCCGCTGCCGGCTGGGTGTCGTAGCCCTCAGCCTTCCCTCGCCGGCAGAGCCACCACAGGGCTTTGAGCGCGAGGCGCGTCCCGACGCGCCTCGCGCTGCTCCGCCGCGCCCGCATGCCTTCCGATCGCCACGTCCACCACTAGAGAGGGACCAGCAATGCCCGCAGCAACGTCCACCTCCGGCCGCCTGCCCCGCCTGTCCTTGATGATGGGCTGGTGGTCGCTGGTGTCGGCCATGTTCTACCTCTACATCGCCGCGCTGGTCGCCTCCATCGTCGGCGTGCGCGATGCCCTCATCGGCATCGTGCTCACCGTCGTGGTCTACGGAGTGATCAACAAGGTCTTGGCGGGTCTCGCCATCGACACCGGCTCGACCGTGGAGGCGCTCTCGCGAGTGATGTTCGGCCGCGTCGGGTCACTGCTCGCCACCGCGGTCTTCGCAGCGACGGCCCTGTACTACGGGATCTTCGAAGGCTCGATCATCGCTGTCACCTTCGAGGCGTGGACGCGAGAGTCCCTGGGCTGGAGCATCAACGTCTGGTACTTCATCGTCGTCGCGTACTCCACACCCCTGGTCTTCGGCGGAGTGCGGAACTGGCTGGACAAGCTCAACGGGATCCTGCTCCCGCTGTACATCGTCGGGCTCGCTGCGGCCGTCGTCGTCGCGGCCGTGGTGGGCCAGCCCTCGGGGTGGACCGCGACCGGTCCGGCTGCGCCCATCGCGGTCTCCCAGGGCGGCCCGGGCTGGCTCCTCGCCTTCGGGATCTACATGGGCGTGTGGATCCTGATGATGTACACCGTCGACTTTGCCCGCCTCGGCAGGCCCGAGGACCGGCGCTTCCACACCACCGTGACGTTCGGGTGGGTGTTCTACACCTGCGTCTTCCTGGTCAACGGACTGATCGGCATCTTCCTTGCCCACGCCCTGCGCGAGCAAGTGGGGACGACGGTAAGCGAGGGGGGCGTGGCGGTAGCTCTCACCCAGGTGATGGGCTTCTGGGCGGTACTGCTCGTCTGGATCAGCCAGACGAGGATCAACACCGCCAACTACTACCTGGCCTCGACCAATCTGGAGGCGCTTGGGCGCCACGCGCTGCGCCTGAGGCTGCCGCGCGTGGTCTGGGTCCTGGTCGGGAGTCTGATCATGTTCGTGGTCATGCTCACCAACGTGTTCAGCTACATCCTGACGGCTCTGAGCTGGCAGGGGGTGCTGGTGACCGGCTGGGTGGCGATCGCTCTCACCCACGTCGCGCTGCAGCGGCGTAAGACGACGGCCGTGGAGGCTGATGCCGAGACGTCGGCTCTTGTGAGCCTTCCCGGCGTCATCGCCTGGGTGACAGCCTCGGTGGTGGGTCTGGGGCTGCTCGAGGCCGGGCCCGCATGGTCGGGGACCTGGGGCCCCATCCTCACCGCTGCGGTTGCCGCTGCGCTGTACGCCGGTCTGCAGCCGCTGGCCCGGCGTCCAGCGACCAGAGCCTCGACTGCCTCCAGCCGGGTGCCCGCGTGATGCGCCCGGCTCCAGCAGGTAGCTGGCGCGCCACTTCTAGCTGAGCGGTCTGACCCAGCACCCCACTCTTGAGGGGCCGACCACCTCCATGGTGATCGGCCCCTCAAGCGTGGAGATTTCCTCAGAGCGCCGAGACGCCCGCCTCAGACGCGGACGGCGACCAGGTGCTTGATGTACGCCGCCGTTGTCACGAACGCCGGGAACTCCTCTCCCAGCGCCACCTGTCGGAAGACTTGCGCGGCTTCGTCCACGTGGTCGTCACTGCGCCGCGGCAGCCACTCCACGACGTCGTCCAGGACCTCTTCGACGCGCCCGCGTGTGACCGCTCGCCCGTCCTCGGTCTTGATGCCCCAGCGGATCCACTGCCAGACCTGGGCTCGGGAGATCTCCGCGGTGGCGGCGTCCTCCATGAGCCCGTCGATGGCGACTGCGCCGGTCCCACCCAGCCAGGCTGCGATGTACCGCACAGCTGCGGAGACGTTGGTCCGGAGCCCGTCGGAAGTCACCCGCCCCGGCACAGAAGCCACGTCGAGCAGGCGCTCGGCTGTCCTGGCGTCGGAGGGCAATGCTGCTGAGGCCTGGGGTTGCTCACCTCGCTCGCGTCGCTCCAGCTCGGCATCGAAGGCGGCTCGTGCGACATCCACCAGCCCGGGGTGGGCCACCCAGCTGCCGTCGAAACCCATCCGCGCCTCACGCTCCTTATCAGCACGAACCTTCTCCAGCGCCTGCTCGGTGACCGACGGGTTCGACTTCAGCGGGATGAAGGCGCTCATACCGCCGATCGCCTGGGCGCCGCGTCGGTGGCACGTCTGCTGCAGCAGCTGGGCGTAGGCCGCCATCGGCGGCACCGTCATCGTCACGTCGGCGCGGTCCGGCAGCACCCACTGCGGTCCGCGCCCACGGAACGTCTTGATGATCGAGAAGATGTAGTCCCACCGGCCAGCATTCAGGCCCGCACAGTGGTCGCGAAGCTCATAGAGGATCTCCTCCATCTCGAAGGCCGCATGGATCGTCTCCACGAGAACAGTCGCGCGGACGGTGCCGTGCGGCAGGCCCAGGTACTCCTCAGTCACGGTGAACACCTCGTCCCACAGCCGTGCTTCGAGGTGGCTCTGCAGCTTGGGAAGGTAGACGTAGGGTCCCTTCCCGCTGGCGACGAGCTCGCGTGCGCACCCGGTGGCGAACAGGGCCCAGTCGACCAGCGAGGCCGAGGCGGGACAGCCCTGGCCAGACTCGTCGACCAACCGCAGGTGCTTCTCGGTCATGTGCCAGCCACGCGGTCGCATGACGATGGTCGTGTCCGCGACGCGGTGCCCTGCCAGCCCGCGTCCGTCCAGGTCCACCGGGAGCACCTCGTAGCGGCGACCGTCAGCAGCCGTGTGGGTCAGCTGCCCCCGGGCGGCATCGCGCAGCACCAGCTGGGAGGTGATCGTGTTCTCCCACGTGGGTGAGCTGGCGTCCTCCATGTCGGCTAGCCAGACCTGTGCGCCGCAGTTCAGCGCATTGATGCCCATCTTCGGCTCGCAAGGACCCGTGATCTCCACGCGGCGGTCCTCCAGGCCGGGGCCAGGACCGGCGACCCGCCAGGTGGGGTCGGCCCTGATGTAAGCCGTCTGCGGCAGGAAGGCGGGGGTCACCCCTCCGTCGATGCGGTGCTGCCGTTCCACACGTGCTCTGAGCAGGTCGTGCCGGCGTCCTGCAAGGCGCCGGTGCAGGTCGGCGACCAGCGCAAGGGCCTCGTCGGTGAGCACCTCGCCTGTCCGCTCGGACTCGCTGCCAAGAACCTCGACGCGCAGGGCGGGGCTGCGTCGGCCTGCCTGCCCGGTCGTCATGGGCGAGGTCCAGGATCGCATCAGCGACACACCACCGCGCGCCCCGTAGTCGTTGCGCCGATGCGATGAGGCGCAGCGCGGGCCCCCCGCCGGCTCGACCTCGCCGCAGCTTTCCTCGGTGCCGGCACGGCCGAGTTCTTGGGTGGTCTGCGCGTTCATGCGCGAGCCTGCCCTTCCGGCTGGGTGTGGAACTGCTCGGCCTCGGTGGAGCCGTGCAGGGCGAGGGTGGTGCTGGCGGGGTCGACGGCGGTGGAGACCCTGTCGAAGTACCCCGTGCCGACCTCGCGCTGGTGGCGGGTGGCGGTGTAGCCGTCCGCCTCGGC
>NZ_JACNME010000024.1 GCF_014270065.1 Quadrisphaera sp. RL12-1S
CTGGGACGCCACCAACGTCTGGCTGAAGGACCACGCCGCTGCCCTCACCGGCAAGGGCTTCGTCTTCGGTGGCAAGGCCGCCGTCTCCGACGGCCAGGTCACCTCCGCCCAGGGTGCTGCGCAGTCCGTCGCTGCCGTCGTCAACTACACGGTGACCCGCGGCATCGACGGCGCCAAGCTGTGGTACGCCGACGCCAGCAAGAAGGCGGCGGTGAGCGTGACGCTCACCAGCGACAACGTCTTCTTCGTTGACGGCAACAAGGCGACGATCGGGGTGTTCCAGGCCGCTCTGAGCGCTGGTGACCTCGTCTCCTGGAGCAAGGACTCCAACGGCGTCATCACCTACAAGCTGGTCAGCAAGACCGCTGACGACTACAACACCGGCATTGTGGGTGTTGTGGCCGGGACGAACGCCAGCATCGTCGAGCCGGTGACGAACACTTCGCTCAACACCGTTTCTTTCGCGTCGGGCACCTACCGCGTCTTCACGATTGATGGCTCGGCCGTCTCGCAGAGCATCTTCGCCAGCTCCGTCAATGTCGGTGACACCATCACCGTCACGGGCGATGGCAGCTCCGCCAGCAACATCCAGACCGTTGCGCTCAAGAACGGCTCCGTGAGCGGTTCCGTGACCAGCTGGACCGGTGTTGGCTCCAACGTCAGCCTGCTGCTCGACAGTGGCGCAGTCGTGTCTGTCCCGGTGCCGCTGAGCAGCGACACGATGACCGTTGACGGCAAGGCCACGTCGACGGTCGCGGACGTGACCGGTGCTCTGTCGAACGGCGACAAGGTCGTCTTCTCGAAGTCCGGTGGCGTGGCCAGCTTCGCCCTGTCCAACGCGGCCCCGCCGGTCGCCAACGGGCAGATCTCCAGCGTGACGCTGCTGAATGGCCGTCTGCAGACCGTGACTTACATCGACGCCAAGACCAACCTTTCGGTCCCTGCCAGCAACGTGACCCTGGGCAGCAGCACCTACGCGACGACCACCAACTACAACAGCACCGGACCGGTGGCTCAGGTGGACACGCTGACGCTGAGCTCTTCGCCTTGGAAGAGCACGGCCTACGTCGAGCTCACCTACGGCTCTGGCCCGTACACCTACGCGGAGGTTGCCGTTGGCGGTAACCAGGCCACCTTCATGACGAACCTGAAGGCTGCTCTGGAGGCAAAGTTCTCCGGCCGCACAGCAACCATCGCCCAGGGGGCTGACGACAAGACCTACACGATCACCTGGGACACCTCGGCGTCCGTCAGCTCCGCCGCAACAGTGACTGGAATTGGTGGTGTCACCTACACGGTGGATGGCTCACTCGCCAGTGTCACCGACGTGCAGTCGGCGATCACGCAGGGCGACGTCGTGGCCTACCAGGCGCAGGACGTTGCAACCGGCACGAAGTCATCGCTGGCTCTCACCAACACGGGCTACAGCGGTTCCGTGAACGGTGCCGCGGTGAACACCGGCAGCACGCTGCTCGGCGTCTTCTCCGCAGGGACCAACTCGACGACGTCCCTTGGTACGGCCGTCAACTACACCTCCTCCTCCCTGCTGGGTCTGTCCGGCACCCCCACCTACACGGTGAACGGTGTTAGCAAGACCCAGGCTCAGTTCGAGGCGGCGCTCAACTCGATCGCCGCGGGTGGGGCGACGGGCACTGTTGCTCTCAGCCAGAGCGGCACCAAGCTGGTTTGGGCGCTGACCATCTCGGTCGCCTGATCCTCGCTGGATAGCAGAACGGGCCGGGACCTTCGGGTCCCGGCCCGTTCTGCTATCTCCGCCGAATCTGGGACTGGCGAGTAGCCACGTCGTCCCACGCGTACCTCCTCGGTCGAGAAGGCCCTTAATTCCAGTTATTCCTGTCCACCGAGACCGGGGCACACCAGTGCCTCCATGAAAGTGGCTCTTCGCAGTTGAGGGTCCAGGCGCCGTCGCCCCGGTGATCATCTAGAGGTCGAGGCCCTCCGAGGATGGGAGCTCTCACACAGCCCATCCAGAGGACCTCGACGCGCTCGACGCTACCTTCGACGACCCTGACCTGACCACGTTCACCGGCCTGGACACCCTCGGCCTGCGCATCACCGGCCAGCGCCTCGAACCCGACCGCGCTGTCCTGGCCTGCGACCTCGTGCCCGACCCCGACGCCGCCGACGCTGACCGCTGGTGCCGACGCTGCGCCTGCCAGGGCCGCCCCCGCGGCACCGTCACCCGCCGACTGGCTCACGTCCCCTTCGGGCACCGACCCACCACGGTCCAGCTGAGGCTGGTCCGCTACGTGTGCACCGGCTGCGGACGGTCCTGGCGCCAAGACACCACCGCCGCCGCCGAGCCTCGCGCCAAGCTGACGCGCACCGCCCTGACGTGGGCACTTCGCGCCCTGGTGGTCCAGCACCTCACCGTCGCCCGCGTCGCCGAGGCCCTCGCGGTGTCCTGGCACACCGCGAATGCCGCGGTCCTGGCCGAGGGGCAGCGGGTCCTGATCGCCGACCCAGCCCGCTTCGACGGCGTCGCGGTCCAGCTGATCGATCGGGGTCGATGAGCACGTGTGGCGCCACACCCGCCGCGGGGACAGGGACGTCACCAGTTGATCGACTCGTGATCGATCTGACTCCCGTGCGGGACGGCACCGGCCCCGCCCGCCTGTTGGGCCGACGATCAACATGGTGGAGGGTCGCTCGAAGTCGGTGTTCGCGGCGTGGCTGGCCGCCCGTGCGCAGGTCTGGCGCGACGGCATCGAGGTGGTGGCCATGGTCCCCCGCAAGCGGGAGGTACCCCAGGGTTCGCCGGCTTCAAGACCGCCACCAGCGCCGAGCTGCCCGAGGCGACCGCGGTGATGGATCCCTTCCACGTGGTGCGCCTGGCCGGGGACGCCCTGGACTCCTGCCGGCGTCGGGTCCAGCAGCACCTGCCGATCGACAACACGGGCACCGGGGCCGCGCGGGGGATCCGTTGTACGCGGCCCGGCGGGTCCTGCACACCGGGATCGAGCTGCTCACCGAGCGCCAGCGCACGAAGCTGGAGGCGCTGTTCGACACCACCGCCCAGGGACAGGGCCACGCAGACGTCCACGCCGAGGTGGAGGTCACCTGGAGCTGGGGGCACCTCCCGCTTGCGGGGGAGTACCAGCAGATGGTGGCGGCCTACCGCGACCCCGAGCGCGGCGCGGGCCGCCGGGCGCTGGCCACGCTGATCGAGACGCTGACGAAGGATGTACCTGCGCAGCTGGTGGAGCTGACGCGGCTGGGGCGGACGCTGACCCAGCGGGCGGTGGACGTGCTGGCCTACTTCGACCGCCCCGGCACGAGCAACGGGCCGACCGAGGCGATCAACGGCGGCCTGGAGCACCTGCGCGGTTCAGCGCTCGGGTTCCGGAATCTGACCAACTACATCGCCCGGTCGCTGCTGGAGGCCGGCGGGTTCAGGCCGCTGCTGCACCCTCAAATGCGATGAGCCGGACAAGAGGCAAGCGAAGGAGTCCACGTCGTCGGGTGTTCCACATCAACAATGCGTGCTCTCCGGTCGAAGAAAAGCGGCTTAACGCAGAACGGGCCGGGACCCGAAGGTCCCGGCCCGTTCTGTCAGACGACTTCTATCAGAAAGTCGCGGAGATGCTGCTCGTGCCGACCGTGGAACCGTAGGTGTCGGTGTAGAGAGCGGCCTTGGCGGCATTGGCCGGAACAACGTTCACTGCGCCGGTGCCGACCGTGGAGCCGGTGAAGGTCGCCACCGTCCCGTTGGCGTTCCACGAGATGGCGGGGCTGCCGGCGGCAGTGAAGCCAGCGCCGGTGACCGTCCAGTCGCCGACGGCGGCCGAACCCGCCCGGGTGATTGCCTTGTTGAAGGTGACCACCAGCTCACCGCTGCTGTTCTTCGTCAGCGAGACGATGGCCGGCGCGGCCGAGAAGTTCGTCGTCGCCAGCGCCCAGGTAACAGTCCCGTTGGAGATCGACACCTGCACGCTGCCCTGGCGGGCGCCGGTCTGGACACGGTTCACCATGGCGTCGAACTGGGCCAGGGTCGCCGTCGTCCCATCGATCGTGTAGACGGTGCTGCCCGTGCCTGCGGCGAAGACGCTCGTGACGACGCTGTAGTCGAGGAGCGTCGCCACCGTGTCGCCGTCGGAGTCCGCCACGCTCACCTTGTGGGTGGCCGAGTTGACGTCATTGATGTTGATCGTGCCAGTGAGCGGCTTGCTCGTGAGGGTCAGCGAGGCTGCGGTGTTCGTGGTGGTGTCAGCAGGCTGGTAGACCACGTAGTCGCCTGGGGTGGCCGCGGCGACGAAGTCGGTCTGCGACGCAATGGTGCCATCAATGACGTAGCGGATGCCGTTGCTGTAGTTCACCAGCGTCGGAGTACCAGCGGGCGACCAGTAGGTGAGTCCCGTACCCGCGGAGAGCAGGGTCGTGGTGCCGGCAATAGTCACTCGGTCAGCGACGACGCCGCTCAGCTTGCTCGGCGCCGAGTTCACCAGGGCGAACTTCTGGACACCGCCAGCCTTCGAGAAGGTGACCTGGTCGCCCACGGAGACCGGGCTGGCGGTGGAGGCTCCCACGGCACCCGAGCCGACCAGAGCCGCCTGGGTAGAAGCCGTGCCGTCAATCGACACGGTGTCCCCCGCAGCCGGGGTCACCGGACCAAGAACCGCACCGGCCGTCGTCTTGATCGTGAAGGCCGTGACAGCACCGGCATTGGCGCCGGAGCCGGGGGTCACCGCAGCGACGGTGCCGGAGAGGCTGCCGCTGGTGAGGGCGACGGTGCGGATGTTGTTCAGGTCCGCGCCGGTCCCCTTGACGGTGATCGAGTCTCCAAGGCTCAGCGCACCCTCGAAGATGCCCTGGGAGACGTTCTGGCCGTCCACCGTGTAGGCGACGTAGGCGCCACCCGTCGTGTAGTTGTAAGACGTCGCCGTGGCGCTCAGGAAGGGCAGCGCCTGGCCGGTGATGGGCTCGACCACCGAGAGGGTGGTGGTGCCGGCGGCGGTGTTGTAGGCGCCGATCATGCCCGAGCTGTAACCCGTCGTGGGAACGGGCGTCGCCGAGTAGGAGACGGAACCGTCAGCGTTCGTCGCAATCGAGACGGTGGCCCCGACGGAGAGCACGGCGACGAAGGCGCCCTGGGTAGCAGCGGTGCCGCTCACCATGTACTTGTCAGTGCTCTTGTAGGACACCTTCTTGGCGCTCTGCGAGGCCGCGTCTGCGTAGGAGAAGCCGCTGTTGCTCACAGCCGTGACGACCATGCCGGCCGCGACAGCGGCGGTCTGGGCAGCGGACTGGGCGGAGGTGACCTGGCCGTCGGAGACGGCGGCCTTGCCACCGAAGACGAAGCCCTTGCCGGTGAGGGCAGCGGACTTGTCCTTCAGCCAGACGTTGGTGGCGTCCCAA
>NZ_JACNME010000025.1 GCF_014270065.1 Quadrisphaera sp. RL12-1S
TGGTCTTGATCGGTTTCGGTCTTGATCGGGTGTTGGCCTGCCTGTGCTTTTGGGTGTGGGTGGGTTTATCACATCAACGGAGAGTTTGATCCTGGCTCAGGACGAACGCTGGCGGCGTGCTTAACACATGCAAGTCGAGCGGTGAACCCTTCGGGGGGATCAGCGGCGAACGGGTGAGTAACACGTGAGCAACCTGCCCCTGACTCTGGGATAGCCTCGGGAAACCGGGATTAATACCGGATATGACATTGCCTCGCATGGGGTGGTGTGGAAAGTTTTTCGGTCAGGGATGGGCTCGCGGCCTATCAGCTTGTTGGTGGGGTGATGGCCTACCAAGGCGACGACGGGTAGCCGGCCTGAGAGGGTGACCGGCCACACTGGGACTGAGACACGGCCCAGACTCCTACGGGAGGCAGCAGTGGGGAATATTGCGCAATGGGCGAAAGCCTGACGCAGCGACGCCGCGTGAGGGATGAAGGCCTTCGGGTTGTAAACCTCTTTCAGCAGGGAAGAAGCGCAAGTGACGGTACCTGCAGAAGAAGCACCGGCTAACTACGTGCCAGCAGCCGCGGTAATACGTAGGGTGCAAGCGTTGTCCGGAATTATTGGGCGTAAAGAGCTCGTAGGCGGTTTGTCGCGTCTGCTGTGAAAACGCGGGGCTCAACTCCGCGCCTGCAGTGGGTACGGGCAGACTAGAGTGCAGTAGGGGAGACTGGAATTCCTGGTGTAGCGGTGGAATGCGCAGATATCAGGAGGAACACCGGTGGCGAAGGCGGGTCTCTGGGCTGTAACTGACGCTGAGGAGCGAAAGCGTGGGTAGCGAACAGGATTAGATACCCTGGTAGTCCACGCCGTAAACGTTGGGCGCTAGGTGTGGGGCTCATTCCACGAGTTCCGTGCCGCAGCAAACGCATTAAGCGCCCCGCCTGGGGAGTACGGCCGCAAGGCTAAAACTCAAAGGAATTGACGGGGCCCCGCACAAGCGGCGGAGCATGCGGATTAATTCGATGCAACGCGAAGAACCTTACCAAGGCTTGACATGCAGGGTAATCCGGCAGAGATGTCGGGTCCGCAAGGGATCCTGCACAGGTGGTGCATGGTTGTCGTCAGCTCGTGTCGTGAGATGTTGGGTTAAGTCCCGCAACGAGCGCAACCCTCGTCCTATGTTGCCAGCGCGTGATGGCGGGGACTCATAGGAGACTGCCGGGGTCAACTCGGAGGAAGGTGGGGATGACGTCAAATCATCATGCCCCTTATGTCTTGGGCTTCACGCATGCTACAATGGCCAGTACAAAGGGCTGCGAGACCGTGAGGTGGAGCGAATCCCAAAAAGCTGGTCTCAGTTCGGATCGGGGTCTGCAACTCGACCCCGTGAAGTCGGAGTCGCTAGTAATCGCAGATCAGCAACGCTGCGGTGAATACGTTCCCGGGGCTTGTACACACCGCCCGTCACGTCACGAAAGTTGGTAACACCCGAAGCCGGTGGCCTAACCCTTGTGGGGGGAGCCGTCGAAGGTGGGACTGGCGATTGGGACGAAGTCGTAACAAGGTAGCCGTACCGGAAGGTGCGGCTGGATCACCTCCTTTCTAAGGAGCATCTGATCATCGCGCACAGGCGCTTGCCTCCTTCGTGGGGTGGGGGCGCGTGGTGGTGTAGGGCCATGCTGCGGGCGAACGCCCCGTAGGTGGTGCTCAAGGGTGGAACATCGACATGGCATCAGCGCTGCGAGCTTCTCCTCGTACGCCTGCTCGTCCTTGAGGTTCCTTCGGGAGCTGGGTTCCTTCGGGAGCTGGGCTCTTTCGGGAGCTGGGGTGGGTGGGTTGGATCGGTGGGTTGGTGGTGGTGGTGTCGGGCACGCTGTTGGGTCCTGAGGGAACGAACGTCTCCTTGTCTGTGGGTGCCTATGGGTGACTGCGGGTGAGGGGGGTTGGTTTGCTCGATGGGCTGCATCTGGTCAGTCGTACCGCTTCTGTCATGGCGTGCTCCGCTTGGTGTGGGGTGGGCTGTGGTGGGGGTTGGCGCTGGGATCTGGGTGTGGGTTCGCCCGTTGCTTGAGAACTGCACAGTGGACGCGAGCATCTTTAGTCTTTGCTGATCGCATTTTGTGTGTGGTCAAGTTTTTAAGGGCATACGGTGGATGCCTTGGCACCAGGAGCCGAAGAAGGACGTAGGAGCCTGCGATAAGCCTCGGGGAGTTGGCAACCGAACTGTGATCCGAGGATTTCCGAATGGGGAAACCCCGCTGGAGTCATGTCCAGTGACCCGCACCTGAACACATAGGGTGTGTGGAGGGAACGTGGGGAAGTGAAACATCTCAGTACCCACAGGAAGAGAAAGCAACCGCGATTCCGTGAGTAGTGGCGAGCGAAAGCGGAAGAGGCTAAACCGGTCATGTGTGATAGCTGCTAGGCGTTGCATGGTCGGGGTCGTGGGACTCATCTGATGGGGCTAGCACCTCATCGAGGAGTGAGAAAGCTTCGTCATAGTCGAAGGGCATTGAAAGGCCCGGCACAGAGGGTGGAACCCCCGTAGACGAAATGGCGTGGCCTCCTGATGGGTATCCCAAGTAGCACGGGGCCCGAGAAATCCCGTGTGAATCTGGGGGGACCACCCCCTAAGCCTGAATACTCCCTGGTGACCGATAGCGGACAGTACCGTGAGGGAATGGTGAAAAGTACCCCGGGAGGGGAGTGAAATAGTACCTGAAACCGTGTGCCTACAATCCGTCGGAGCCTCCTTGGTTGGGGTGACGGCGTGCCTTTTGAAGAATGAGCCTGCGAGTTAGTGGTACGTGGCGAGGTTAACCCGTGTGGGGAAGCCGTAGCGAAAGCGAGTCCGAACAGGGCGTTTCAGTCGCGTGCTCTAGACCCGAAGCGAAGTGATCTACCCATGGGCAGGTTGAAGCGCGGGTAAGACCGCGTGGAGGACCGAACCCACCAGGGTTGAAAACCTGGGGGATGACCTGTGGGTAGGGGTGAAAGGCCAATCAAACTTCGTGATAGCTGGTTCTCCCCGAAATGCATTTAGGTGCAGCGTCACGTGTTTCTTGCCGGAGGTAGAGCTACTGGATGGCCGATGGGCCCCACAAGGTTACTGACGTCAGCCAAACTCCGAATGCCGGTAAGTGAGAGCGTGGCAGTGAGACTGCGGGGGATAAGCTTCGTAGTCGAGAGGGAAACAGCCCAGACCACCAGCTAAGGCCCCTAAGCGTGTGCTAAGTGGGAAAGGATGTGGAGTTGCACAGACAACCAGGAGGTTGGCTTAGAAGCAGCCACCCTTGAAAGAGTGCGTAATAGCTCACTGGTCAAGTGATTCCGCGCCGACAATGTAGCGGGGCTCAAGCACACCGCCGAAGCTGTGGCATTCACACATGGATCAGCCCGTTCTTGTAGCGGGTTCAGTCGTGTGGATGGGTAGGGGAGCGTCGTGTGGCGGGTGAAGCGGCGGAGTGATCCAGTCGTGGACGCCACACGAGTGAGAATGCAGGCATGAGTAGCGAAAGACGGGTGAGAATCCCGTCCGCCGAATGACCAAGGGTTCCAGGGCCAGGCTCATCCGCCCTGGGTAAGTCGGGACCTAAGGCGAGGCCGACAGGCGTAGTCGATGGACAACGGGTTGATATTCCCGTACCGGCGAAGAACCGCCCATACCGAGCCCGGGGATGCTAAGTGCCCAAAGCCAGTGACGTCTTCGGATGGATCTGGGGGAGCGCACGGCCCGATCCGGTAGTAGGTAAGCGCATTAACAGGGGTGACGCAGGAAGGTAGCCACCGCGTGGCGATGGTAGTCCACGTCCAAGGGTGTAGGGCGAGGTGTAGGCAAATCCGCACCTCTCACTTCAATGTGGAGTCTGAGACCTGATGGTGACCGCTTATGCGGGAAGCAGGGTGATCCTATGCTGCCTAGAAAAGCCTCGGCGTGAGGTTCAAGCCGCCCGTACCCCAAACCGACTCAGGTGGTCAGGTAGAGAATACCAAGGCGACGAGAGAATCGTGGTTAAGGAACTCGGCAAAATGCCCCCGTAACTTCGGGAGAAGGGGGGCCCTAGCGTTGAAACCCTTGCGGGTTAGGCGCGACGGCCGCAGAGACCAGGGAGAAGCGACTGTTTACTAAAAACACAGGTCCGTGCTAAGTCGCAAGACGATGTATACGGACTGACGCCTGCCCGGTGCTGGAACGTTAAGGGGACGGGTCAGTTGGTTTCGACCAGCGAAGCTCAGAACTTAAGCGCCAGTAAACGGCGGTGGTAACTATAACCATCCTAAGGTAGCGAAATTCCTTGTCGGGTAAGTTCCGACCTGCACGAATGGCGTAACGACTTCTCCGCTGTCTCAACCGCGAACTCGGCGAAATTGCACTACGAGTAAAGATGCTCGTTACGCGCAGCAGGACGGAAAGACCCCGGGACCTTCACTATAGCTTGGTATTGGTGTTCGGTACGGCTTGTGTAGGATAGGTGGGAGACTGTGAAGTCGGCACGCCAGTGTCGGTGGAGTCATCGTTGAAATACCACTCTGGTCGTTCTGGACATCTAACCTTGGTCCGTGATCCGGATCAGGGACAGTGCCTGGTGGGTAGTTTAACTGGGGCGGTTGCCTCCTAAAGAGTAACGGAGGCGCTCAAAGGTTCCCTCATCCTGGTTGGCAATCAGGTGTCGAGTGTAAGTGCACAAGGGAGCTTGACTGCGAGACTGACAGGTCGAGCAGGGACGAAAGTCGGAACTAGTGATCCGGCCGTGGTTTGTGGAAACGCGGTCGCTCAACGGATAAAAGGTACCCCGGGGATAACAGGCTGATCTTGCCCAAGAGTCCATATCGACGGCATGGTTTGGCACCTCGATGTCGGCTCGTCGCATCCTGGGGCTGGAGTAGGTCCCAAGGGTTGGGCTGTTCGCCCATTAAAGCGGTACGCGAGCTGGGTTTAGAACGTCGTGAGACAGTTCGGTCCCTATCCGCTGCGCGCGTTGGAGACTTGAGAAGGGCTGTCCCTAGTACGAGAGGACCGGGACGGACGAACCTCTGGTGTGCCAGTTGTTCCGCCAGGAGCACGGCTGGTTGGCTACGTTCGGGAGGGATAACCGCTGAAAGCATCTAAGCGGGAAGCCTGCTTCAAGATGAGGTCTCCATGGACTTCGAGTCCGAGAGGCTCCCAGCAGACTACTGGGTTGATAGGCCGGATGTGGACGACCAGTAATGGTTGTAGCTGACCGGTACTAATAAGCCGATGACTTGCTACACCCCA
>NZ_JACNME010000026.1 GCF_014270065.1 Quadrisphaera sp. RL12-1S
CGCGCGAGCCGGACCCGCCCCGCCGCGACCCGCCGCTGCGGGCGCCCGCGGAGGCGCGAGCGGGCTGGGCCGGCGGCGCCGGGGGCGCGGGCTCGACGTGGGGAGCCACCTGCCCGGTCAGGCGCACGACCACCTCGGACTCGGCCGTGGTCCGCTGGTGGAGCTCGGGGGTGATGCGGGCCTGCCGCATCATCTGCGCCACCTCGCGGCCCTGCTCGGGCAGCACGACGGTCACCACGTCACCCCCGGAGCCCGCGCGGGCGGTGCGCCCGGAGCGGTGCAGGTAGGCCTTGTGCTCGGTCGGCGGGTCGACGTGGACCACCAGCTCCACGTCGTCGACGTGGATGCCGCGCGCGGCGATGTCGGTGGCCACCATGACCTTGACCTCACCGGAGGAGAACGCGTCCAGGTTCCGCACCCGGGCGTTCTGGGAGAGGTTGCCGTGCAGGTCGACGGCGGGGATGCCCGACGCGGTGAGCTGCTTGGCCAGCTTCTTGGCCTGGTGCTTGGTGCGCAGGAACAGCACGCGCCGGCCGGTGCCGGAGGCCAGGTGCCGCACGACGTCGGTCTTGGCCGTCGCGTCGGCCACGTGCAGCGCGTGGTGGGTCATGGCCGGCGGCGGGGCGGTGGCGCTGTCCACCGAGTGGGTCAGCGGGTCCACGAGGAAGCGCTTGACCAGCACGTCCACGCCGTTGTCGAGCGTCGCCGAGAAGAGCAGGCGCTGCCCGCCCCGGGGGGTGGCGTCCAGCAGGCGGCGCACGCCCGGGAGGAAGCCGAGGTCGGCCATGTGGTCGGCCTCGTCGAGCACGGTGACCTCCACGCCGTCGAGGGTGAGCTCGCGCTGGCGCAGGAGGTCCTCGAGGCGGCCCGGGCAGGCGATGACGATGTCGACGCCGGCGGCCAGGGCCGTGACCTGGCGACCCTGGGGGACGCCGCCGAAGATGACGGTGGTGCGCAGGCCGGCGGCCTGCGCGAGCGGCTCGACGGTGGCGGCGATCTGCGTGGCGAGCTCGCGCGTCGGGGCCAGCACGAGACCGCGGGGACGGCGGGGGGTCCGCGGAGCGGAGCCCGCTGCGACCCTGGCGACCAGCGGCAGCGCGAAGGCGATCGTCTTGCCCGAGCCGGTGCGCCCGCGGCCGAGCACG
This sequence comes from Quadrisphaera sp. RL12-1S, assembly GCF_014270065.1. Lineage (NCBI taxonomy): Bacteria > Bacillati > Actinomycetota > Actinomycetes > Kineosporiales > Kineosporiaceae > Quadrisphaera > Quadrisphaera oryzae. Next base: position 1,146 of record NZ_JACNME010000026.1, read on the forward strand.
TCACGTCCGGCGAGGGTGTCCGGCAGCGTCGCCGCCTGGATCGGGAACGGGCTGGTCACGCCGCGCGAGACGAGGGAGGCCACGAGCGGGGCCGGGACGCCCAGCTCGGCGAAGGACGCTCCGGTGTCCGGAGCCTGCTGGGCCTGCGGCGCCTGCTGGGCGACCGGTGCCGCGGGCGCCGCGGGCGCCGCGGGCGCCGCGGCCCGGGGGGCCGCTGCGGGGGCGTCGGCGGCCGGCCTCGCGG
>NZ_JACNME010000027.1 GCF_014270065.1 Quadrisphaera sp. RL12-1S
CCTTTAGAAGAGGGGCTAGGTCGCATTGCTGCGACCTGGCCCCTCTTCGCTGTCCCCGGACTATCCCCGGACTGTCCCCGGGGAGCACCTCACCCCAGCCACCGGCAGATGCCAGGGTCGAGCGGCCGCTGTCGCGCGAGTTTTGCGTCGTACCTTCTCGGCGAGCCCTGCCTAGAGCTGAGGGCTCAGACCGGCCCGTGGAAGCCGGTCCTCGGAACGGCGCGACTCGCAGAACACCGGTCGGAACCGCGGCACCTCGCGCTGACGCAGCGTCAGCAGAGGGCCTGCTCCGCCGACCTTGACGGCGTCAGCACGCCCCGCCAGGGCTTGGGCCGCACGCGCCACATCTCCGGGGGCAACCAACGTCCTGTTCTCGTAGAGCGGCCAGTGATCGGGAGTTGCGTCCCCGCCGGGCGCGGAACGCTGGCGCAAGCGGGCTCGCTCACAGGAGGCATGACCCGTGCAACTGCAATGAAGTTCTGTTGACTCGTCTACCCCCGCCCTCGTCGTCGTCTTCTTGTGAGTCTTTTACCTGGGCCGCGATCCGGTTCGCGGTGGGGAGTGTGATCGTGACCCGTTCTCGAGCTGTCACGCCCGGTTGTGAGACGGCCGCTCGTGCTGCGGAAGAGCGTGACCCGCACGGGGACGTCGTTCTTGGCGATGGCAGAGGCGCCTGTGATTCGTCCCTGTGCCTGGGTGCTCCACTCTGCGGCTACCGCCGAACTTGTCTGGGCGATCCCAGGGGGTGAGAGCGGGACCGATGCCGGCAGCGTCGTGGCGCCATCCGCTCGGCGCTCCGTCTGCTGGTCACGGACACCTGGAGGCAGTGCTGTTGGGGAGGTTGCGTCGCGCGGCGCACGGAGCTTTTCCACCGAGTGACCGGTTCGGGAGAGCTGAATTGTGGGCCGCGCTGACTTTCGGCAGCGGACGCCAGGGGAGCGACGAGCGTGCCCCTCGTCCTTCGTGTGCTGGCGGGCAGTCGTCAGTGCCCCTCGTTCTGCCTCGTCCTCGTCGCCTGGCGGTGTAGAGCTCGCGCGACCACAGACGCGATGCAGGGGTGAGGTGTACCGGTCCTCGCGACGGTCGCGGGTGTGCCGTGGACGCGCGCCGCCTGGTCGGCTCGGCGGGACAGGAGACCGAGCATCGCTCCTCTCGACCGCGCCGGGGCGCCGAACGCCCTTGCCGCTTGGCCTGATGTGCCAGCGTCCTGTGGGGCTGTGGGGCTGTGGGGCTGTGGGGCTGTGGGGCTGTGGGGCTGTGGGGCTGTGGG